>JAHDFT010000226.1 GCA_020628015.1 Bacteroidota bacterium | reverse complement strand
CTGAAGATGCAGGTGGAAAAATTGAGATTAAAATCGCTATTTGTCCGCCGATGGAGGCAACACCTACACCTGTTGACCCACCAGAGAGAACTCCTACTCCAGAACCAGACGATACTAGTGACTTGGTAGTAGAAAAGGATGATGTTGATATTGTTCAACCAGAACTTCCTGACCCTGATCCTCAGCCTACTTCTCCTACTCCTACTCCTGAACCTACACCAGTTTATACAGAAACTCCTGTTCTACCAGCAACTCCGACACCTATAACGCCACCTCCTGCCTATCAACCTCCAGTATACGTACCAATCAACTGTGTGGTATTTGGTAGGATTTATAATAAGACTACAGGTGCCCCTGTATCAGGAGCATTGGTGAAGTTAACCAATTTGGATGACCGCTCTAGCGTGCAAACGGTAACAGGTGCAGATGGAATGTATGAGTTTGAAATTCTTCCAGAATCTAACTATACCGTACATGCTACTAAGGAGAAATACTTTACAGAAACAAGAACGGTTTCTACAGTAGGTTTGGATTGTACACAAAAGAGAGATTTGGCATTGGATATTGGAATTACAGAGATCAAAATCACACCTGAAAAACCAATTGTCATTAGTGATGGAGGTATTAATAGTCATCCAGAATTGCCATTACCTATCTTGAATCACATCTATTATGATTTTGATAAATCATCTATTAGAGATGATGCTAAGATTGAGTTGGATAAGATTGTTGCCTTTATGCATAATAATCCATGTATTACAATTGAATTGCGTTCTCATACCGATTCAAGAGGTAATTCTGCTTACAACAAGGCTTTATCTGAGAGACGTGCTCAAGCTGCTAAGGATTACTTAGTATCCAGAGGTATCAGTCCTGCTAGATTAGCTGCTGTTGGTTATGGTGAAAGTCAATTATTCAATGAATGTGCAGATGGGGTGAAGTGTTCGAATGCGAAACATCAAGAAAATCGTCGTACAGAATTTGTAATAACTGGTTGTAACTTAATGGGAGCAAAATACAGTTTACCACGTTACTACTATGATACAGATTATCACAAAGGTAGAAACTACTACAAGTTGAGTGATGGTAGTGTTACTTTCTATGAGCCAGGTAGTACTGGATACGGGGTTAGTTCATCTGTGAATGTATCTTCCAATGTAGGTGTAAGTGATGCTTACTATGAAGATGGTTCTTATAAGAGTGGTACCGAAGGGGGTAGTTATGCTCCTGGTGGGGTTTACTACGAAGGTCCATTAACGCAAACAGGTGGTACTTATACAACAGAAGGTCACACACCTAGTTATGGGGTGAGTAGCCAAACTTATACTGGTTCTACTACTAGTGGCGGAAGTTCTAGTTCTTACTATAGTAATGGTGGTAGTGATCCATATACTACAGGCAATACTAGTTCTCCTTACACTTCTTCTAGTTCAGGAAGTATTAGTTCTACTTATTCTGGTAGTACAACACATAGTGGTGGTAGCAGTAGCTATACTACAACAACGACACCATCTCAACCACAAGTGGGTATTTCTGATAGAACTTATACTGCTAATGAATTGGTAGGAACAGGTTCTCAAAATGCTTCTACTTTCTATGATACTTATAATGGAGGTGCGAATGGTAGTAGCAGCTCTTCTTATAACTCTGGAAGTTCAATGATGAGTGGTAGTAGTGCTGAAGATTGTTGCGCTCCTGGTGTAACGAGCAATAATAATAGCCCAATTGGTGTGGGAACAGAATATCGTATTCAATTAGGTACGACTCATTCTCCAGACTTGGGTGTTTATAGTGGCTTATCTCAAGTTGGTCCAATTTATACGGAAGATGCTGGTAATGGTGTACAACGCATTATGCTAGGTTCTTTCAAAAATAAGATGGAAGCAGACGCTGCTTTACAACAAATTAAAAACAACGGTTTTGCAGATTCTTATATGGTTATTTACCAAGACGGATTGAGATTGGTAAGATAATAATAGACATTTGAATAATAATAATTAGGGAAGGCAGTATCAGCATTTTGCTGGTGCTGCTTTTTTTATGTCTAATAAGCATATCAATAAAGCATCTAAGACAAAGTAGCCAAAACTTAATCTGTATATTTTTTTAATTCATTTTTAATTTACCCAACAATCAATTATATTTGAGATTCAGAAATGAGTTATTTACATTTCCTAAAATTACTTTTACCTCCAATTATTACTATAAAACATTGACAGATTCCCCTTTCTGTTCAGTTTCCTCCACACAATTAAATGGATATTACAATTACTCAAACTGCTTAACTCCTCTATATTATACCAAAATACCCCTAGGTACAATAAAATGGGCATTATAAAAGAACTTATTTTTTTGACAGAATTATGTTTTTTCCTAAAGCTAAAAAACAATAAAAAAACGATATTGTAGGTTTTATAATATTGCTTAGTGAGTAACAGTAAAAAATAAAGGTTTATTTTTTACTTGTTACTAGGGAACAGTTAAAAATAAACCTTTTATTTGCTTACTATTCCAATATACGCATTTAGCAATGCCTTCTAACACTAAAAAAAAATCCTATGCAGATTAATACACGGACACTTTTGATGCTTATGCTTGTTTGTTCATTATTTGTAGTGACAACAACAGAATCTCAAGCACAACAGACAAGAGTGTATACACCGCCAACCTATTCTGCTCCAAGCCCACAAGCACAAACCCGAGCAGTACCTGTTAACACAGTAGACAATCCACAGGATCCTGAATCAGAGATCATTGTTTACAATGACTCCATGCAAATCATGCTAAAAACACCTCCTGCATTGACTGTTATTCCGATTACCACAACTATTGATGGTAGCGAAAAACCAGGTATGCAGATTCCTGTCTATTCTGGAGATATGATTGAGGTGTCTAAAAACTGGAAAAAATACCTTAAAACGATTCTCAAAAAACGTACTTCTTTTCAATCTAGTCCTAGTGGTGATTACTATTTCACCAATGATGCAGATATTCCAAGATTAAGTGCGAATACCATTGATATTTATGCGGAATTGCTTCCTTCTGAAGATTCAAAGGATATTTATTTAAATTGTTTCTTTGATTTAGGAGGTGCCTTTCTTTCACCAGAAGAACATCCCGAGAAATATTTAGAAGCAGTCGCTATTTTAAAGGATTTTGCAGTAGTAGAATCTATTAAATCAACTGAGGCACAATTGCTTTTAGAGGAAGAAGAGTTATTATTGTTGAAAGAAGAAAGACAGGCGATTAAGTCGGAGAAAGATGCTATCCAATTTCAAATTGATGATTTGAAAGCGCAATTGGAGAAAATGCAGGGGGAAATGGATGCAGTAAATGAAAAACTAGACGAAAAAAATCAACGTACCAAAGAAAAAATTGGAACCGTTGAACAATTGAAATTGAATTTGAGATCTTTTGATTATTAATCAGGGAATACTCATTTATCAATAAATTTACAAATGCCCGTTCACAAAAATAAGTGAACGGGCATTTGTATTATTTCGACTCAAAAATAAAGGTTTTTATCTCCCCATCTGGTAAAACATAGCCTCTATACATGCCGCTTGTATTAAAGGGCATGGCAATATTACCCGATTGATCTATTGCAATCACTCCTCCTTGTCCACCTCTTTCCTTCAATTCTCCCATGATCATTTCCTTCGCTGCTTGTGCTAGAGGAATTTGTTTATACCTCATTCTAGCTGCAATATCATAGCAAACTACATTTCGCATAAAATACTCCCCATGTCCAGTAGCAGAAACAGCACATGTTCGGTTATCTGCGTAGGTACCTGCTCCGATAATAGGGGAATCCCCTACTCTTCCCCACTTTTTATTGGTCATTCCACCTGTAGAAGTTGCCGCAGCCAAATTGCCTTTTTTATCTAGGGCAACAGCTCCTACCGTTCCAAATTTTTTATTTGATGCTGGTTCCGCATTTTCACTCTCACTCAAAGCAGTCTGATTTGCTTGGTTTTCATCCTGCAAAAGTTTTTGTAAATAATCCCATCTTCTTTGGGTAAAAAAGTAAGCCGTATCGACCATCTCTAAACCTTCTTCTTTAGCAAAACGGTCTGCTCCTGCTCCCATTAGTAATACATGAGGTGATTTCTCCATTACTCGCCTTGCCGCAGAGATCGGATTTTTAACCGTCTTCACCGCAGCCACCGCTCCTGCCTGCAAATCTCGTCCATCCATAATGGAAGCATCTAGTTCTATAGTACCTGTGTTGGTAAAAGCGGCTCCTTTACCCGCATTGAATAAAGGACTATCCTCCATCAAACGAATGGCAGCTTCTATGGCATCTAAGCTACTTCCTCCATTTTCTAAAATCGCATAGCCCGCCTTTAGAGCTTCACTTAAAGCATCATGATAAGCTTTTTCCATTTCATTCGTCAAATTCCGCTTCAAAATGGTACCAGCTCCACCATGAACAACTAAGGCAAAATCAGCTTTTTGCCCTTCTATTTTGGTATTGATTTCTTGATTCATTACATTACGTTGAAAGCATCCACTTAAAAATAGTCCTAGAATGGGAACTATTATAAAAATTACAAAGTAAGTAGAATATTTGGTCATAAATACAAAATTGAATAAAATGTCAGATGTCAATAATCCTTTTGCCCGAATCCAATCCCATTTAGATGAAATGGGTTGTGTTACCAAGTGGCCTTCCAGAAGGCAAAAAGAAAAACAACAATTGGTTTTAGAATATTTGCTGCAATTTTTTGATGCAGATAAACAATATACGGAAAAAGAGGTGAATGAATTACTCAACGCTTACCATCATTTCAAAGATCCTGCTTTATTACGTCGAGAAATGTTTGTTCGCAAGCTCTTAAATAGAACCATTGATGGGCGTGCTTATTGGGTTGCAAAAACAGTATAAGTCTTAACATCATTCACACTTCATTTTCTACTCAATTCCTTCAAAAGTTCCCCCCAAAACATTCCTTTCTTCGCTATTTTTCTTGTATATTTGCAGTCCTTCCTGATAAATTATTGTATCAAAAAATTAGCTGTGAATTAATTGACTAACTCATTGATAATCAATTAATTTATATAGGCTACGTGTACCATCTTCACAAGTATAATCTGTTAAAAATTTATTATAATGGCTGCAAATACACCTAATATAACGGTCACTAATAAACTAGACCTGATTAATGGCTTGAATGTCCATATTGGAGGAGAAATAGGTCGTTATCATACCATTCCGATCAATTTTTTTAGTCAATTGGCCCAGAGTTTACAACAATTATTAACTACATTAGCCAAGTTTGAAATCATCACTCAAGGCGGTATTGATCTGAATAATTTTAATATTGAGCTTTGTGGTTTCCAAAAAGGAGGAGCCATTCCACAATTTTGTTTTACCAAAAGAATTCAGACGGTTACAGGTGGGGATGTACTTGAACAAAGACAATTTGTTAATGATCGCTTCAATTTTTTAATGGAAATTGCTTCGAGAGGTGCTTACCATGAATTGAAGGAAGAGTATAAGGGTCCTTATAAGCGAAATACTATTGTCAATGATCTTTATAAATTTGTCAATGCTGTAGGCACAACACCGATGTCTTTTGTAGAAGTTGTGGAAGAACAGAGTCCAACGACTATTTATAAAGTCGCTCGTTTTAAGGCGGAGGTTAAAAATGCATTGGTACAAAAGATTGTTCATGCTACATCTGAAACTTATAGAGAGCATTATGCTTATGCGAAGGTGAAGATTACCAATCGAGGGGATAAAGTCCGAAAACGGATTCAGGAGGTCTATGAAATGGATGAAACGGTATTATCTTATGCACCAGAAATCATTACCCACCAAAATACACAATACCTCTTAACCAGTCCATTGCGCTGTTTATTTGAGAAAGAAAAGGGCTTTTTTATTATCAAATCTGAATTATTGGGCATTATAGGTACAGGAGAGACAGAAGAAGCGGCAGAAAACAATTTTGCTCAAGAGTTTGATTTTATTTTCAATCGTTATCATCAATTGCCTTTTTCTAAATTATCTGCACAATTGAAAAAGGTGAAAATTATGTTGGATTTTCTGGTTAAAGAGAAGGTAACAGTATAATTTGGTTTATCACATACAGACCTCTATAATCAATCTATACTATATTCATTATCCTCTTCAAAATTTCAAATCAAAATAAATATGACTACTATTGATGCCAATAAAGCATTCCGCAATCTCAAATTAAAAGGTTTTGTTGGTTCTAAACGCAAATATTCAGACTACAAATACTTTGAGTTCTACCACAATGACCAGCTTGTTTTACATACAAAAATTACTCGTGGGGAGGAATCAACACTTGGTTCTGCTGTCATTCGGCAAATGGCCTATCAATGCCATTTGACAGAAGAAGAGTTAGTAGCATTGACTGTAGGGGAAATGACTCAGGAGGATTATGTGGCTATTTTGAAGGAAAAAGGGGTGATTTAATCATTGTTGATCGCTAGTAAAATCACTTATGTATATATAATGCAAAAGGCATAGTAACCATTGGTCACTATGCCTTTTGTATTTAAGGCAAGAAGTGTAAAATATTACACATCAATATTCGCATATTTTGCATTTTGCTCAATAAATTCTCGTCTAGGTGGCACCTCTTCTCCCATTAACATAGAGAAGATTCTATCTGCCTCAGCAGCACTCTCAATCGTTACCTGACGAAGCGTTCTTGTATCAGGATCCATAGTTGTATCCCATAACTGTTCTGCATTCATCTCTCCCAAACCCTTATATCTTTGGATACCCACTTTGGTATTAGGGTTATTCCCTTTAAATCTTTGCACTGCCTCATCTCGCTGCTCATCTGACCAACAATACTGGAATTGTTTTCCCTTTTTGACCAAATACAAAGGAGGAGCCGCAATATAAACATAACCATTCTCAATCAATTCCTTCATTTGGCGGAAGAAGAAGGTTAAAATCAAGGTAACAATATGGCTACCATCCACATCGGCATCACACATGATAACGATCTTATGGTAACGCAACTTTTTCATTACCAGCTCCTTATTTTCATTATGGAAAACACCTAGAGCTTGGAAAATGGTTTTGATTTCCTCATTAGAATAAATTTTGTGATCCATTGCCTTCTCCACATTCAAGATTTTACCTCTCAAAGGAAGAATTGCTTGAAAATTCCGATCTCGTCCTTGCTTTGCTGTTCCTCCTGCCGAATCTCCCTCCACAAGGTAAATCTCGCATCTTTCAGGATCTTTACTAGAGCAATCTGATAATTTACCTGGCAAACCAGAACCCGATAAAGCCCCTTTTCGCTGTACCAATTCCCTTGCTTTACGAGCCGCATGACGAGCACTAGCCGCCAATTTCACCTTATCCACAATTTGTTTTGCCTGCTTCGGATTCTCTTCCAAAAATATCCTCAAACCCTTTCTTACTGCCGTCTCTACAATACCTAAGACTTCTGAATTACCCAATTTTGTTTTGGTCTGCCCTTCAAATTGAGGTTCTGGAACTTTTACCGAAATCAAAGCCGTCAATCCTTCTCTAAAATCATCTCCTGTGACATCAAACTTTAGTTTAGCAAACAAGTTATTCTTATCTGCATAATCTTTGAAAGTACGGGTTAAAGACCGCCTGAAACCCGAAACATGGGTTCCTCCCTCAATGGTATTGATATTATTGACATAAGAATGGATATTCTCATTATAAGTCGTATTGTATTGGAAAGCCACTTCGACAGAAACTTTATCTCTTTCATCCGACATGTGAATTGGGTCCTCAATCAAAGCCTGTCGATTACCATCTAAATACTTGACAAACTCAGGCAAACCGCCTTCTGAAAAGAAGGTTTCTGAACGATAAGAGCCATCCTCTAGCTTTTCTCTTTGATCTGTGAGGGTTAAATTGACCCCTTTATTCAAAAAGCTCAACTCTCTAAGTCTAGCCGCAAGGGTATCATATTTGTATTCAGAAACATTAAAAATCGTCGTATCAGGCTGAAAACCAATCGTTGTTCCTCTTCTTTCTGAGGTACCAACTTCTTTTACTGCATACAAAGGTTTTCCTTGTTGATATTCTTGTTGATACATTTTCCCATCTCGCTCTACTAGGGCAGTCAAATGAGACGATAGAGCATTCACACAAGAAACACCTACTCCATGTAAACCTCCTGATACTTTATAAGAATCCTTATCAAACTTACCTCCAGCATGCAAAACGGTCATAACTACCTCTAATGCTGATCTTTTTTCCTTCTTGTGCATGGCAACAGGAATCCCCCGTCCATCGTCAATTACAGTAATACCATTCGTTTCTGTAATAATGACCTCTATCTTTTGACAATAGCCTGCCATTGCTTCATCTATACTATTATCCACCACCTCGTATACCAAATGATGTAAGCCTTTCATTCCAACATCACCAATATACATCGCAGGACGTTTACGTACCGCCTCTAATCCTTCGAGAACCTGAATACTGTCCGCTCCATAATTGTTTTGCATAATGCCATAAGATTTAAGTGAAACAAAGATTCAGTTATTTAAGTAACAGTCAAAAAATTAATCTTCGTTTTAATTGACAAATTTAATCCTATACTTCATTAAAAAGTCTCGTCTAGTGGATCAAGTCCTAAATCCTTGATAGTTTAAGGATAGTCAATAAAAATTATCAAGAACTTAGGACTTTAACCACTAGTGTCAAAATTTACCTAATCAAAACTGTAAACTTATTTTTCACTCGTTACTAACGTGCACT
>JAHDFT010000225.1 GCA_020628015.1 Bacteroidota bacterium | reverse complement strand
ACTAGATTTAAGTCGTTCGGAAGGACTTAAATCTGGCTTTTTACTAGATTTAAGTCGTTCGGAAGGACTTAAATCTGGCTTTTTACTAGATTTAAGTTGTTCGGAAGGATTTAAATCTGGCTTTTTACTAGATTTAAGTTGTTCAGAAGGATTTAAATCTGGCTTTTTACTAGATTTAAGTCGTTCGGAAGGATTTAAATCTGGCTTTTTACTAGATTTAAGTTGTTCGGAAGGATTTAAATCTGGCTTTTTACTGGATTTAAGTTATTTAGAATAAATTTGTTAATGCTTATTTTTTTAACTTCCCCACTCCTACCAAAAAATCATGCAAAATCTCCTCTCCATCCTCAAAAAAATACGATACATATCTACATGGTTCATTGTCATTGGGCTACTGTGTTATTGCACTTATTTTTGTTATGATTACTACCGCCAATTCAACGAACCCTTATTTTCCACATCAGAAGAATATTCAGGACATGCGGTGTTGAAGGAGTATAAAAAGGAAAAGGGTTATAAAAATATATGGAGGTATACAATTCTCTTGGAAGGGGAAAATGGAAGTCCCTCTATTGAACATCGAAATGGTATTTTACTTGATATTGATTCCTACTTGGATTTAGAAATCGTTTGGGGGCTATTGAGGAAAGTAGAAATCGGGGAGCGAATTCCTGTGAAATGGATCGTCTTAAAAGATGGTACCTTGCTTTTCTCCCAAATCAAAAAACATGATGATCTCTGGATAAAAGATCGCCACTTTTTAATGATGGCTGGTATATTTGGCTTCTTTGCTGCTTTTGCTATTTTTTTGGGGATTAATAAAATTCATAATTTTGTGCCTGGTATGGAGATTCATATATAATCAGAGTTACCTTTTACTTAGTCCTCCTATAAATCATTTGCTCCATCCTTCGCTCCCCCAAACTCTTCTCTTTAGCATGTTTTCTCGGATTTCCACACATAGGACAAGAACAAGGTGTAGGCGTATTAACCACCATAGGACTAACCGCCACAAAAGGTTCATCATAATCCCAATTCATTCGTCCCCAATAGCCACTCCGTTTTTTTAAAAGTCTTGATCTATGATGTCTGCGTAATGCTCGTTTTAGGTTTTTCATGAATAATGATTGATGAAGTGTTTTGGTGATGAAAGATATAAAAGATACCTTTATGATTAAATTCTACATGAAATTTTTATCCTTAAATCATTTATTGTTATTGGCTTGCCTATTAAGCTCAATAATAGCCTGTCATACCCTATCTCCTAAAGATAGTACTCGAAATAACACAACTATTGAAGGCATCTCCATTCATTATGAAACCAATCGAGAAGTCGTAGATAATTATGTTTGGCAGGAATACATTCTCCTTCGTTCTGATTATCCGATTGCATCAAAAAAACATCGTATTGAATTGATTCACCAACAGGATACCCTGCCTTTATATTGGTTCTACAATAAACCTGCCCAATTGGAAGCTGTAGGGAATGATTTATATCAGGTGGTGTTTAGAACAAAAAAGGAGTTTGAAACGCTTGACGCTTACTATACAGAGAATGTTCGGAAATATAAATCATTTCAATTGATGATTTATTTTCCAGATACTTTAATTCAAATCACCAATCAGGAGGTGAAGATAGATTATGTACTGGATAGGGATACACTTGATTGGCAAACTGAACAGGAACGCATAAAAAATACGTCTTATCAGGCTTGGTAAATTAATCATTAAAGTAAACCAATCACCCCTCCACCAAACGAAAACCAAAACCGAAAAAACGATGGTTGATGTTATAGCGTATCCGATAGGATAAGCGACAATAAAACGGCTGGACATACCAAGAACCGCCTCTCAGAACACGATAATTTAAGTTTTCTTCAGCGAGTTGGCGTTCTTTTTTATTCATTTTCTTAAAATTAGGCTTCGTGCGATGCTCCTTATAATAACTTGCAGTATAATAACTATCACACCATTCCCAAACATTCCCACTCATATCATACAAACCCAATTCATTGGGCAGTTTTCCTCCTACAATATGTGTATTACCGCTACTATTGTATTCATGCCAAGCGACTTTATCAAATTTGTGATGCCCTGCAAATTTATAGCGTTTGCTTTTCTTTCCACCTCTAGCCGCAAACTCCCATTCTTCTTCTGTTGGTAATCTAAAATTTCGTCCTGTTAAGGCATTAAGCTTTTCCAAAAAGACTTGTATATCCTCCCAACTGACTTGCTCCACAGGGCATTCTCTACATTCATTAAAATGACTTGGATTCTCTCCCATAACCGCTATCCATTGTGCCTGCGTCACCTCATATTTCCCCATTTTAAAATCATCTACTTGAACTCGGTGGGCTGGACGTTCGTCATTTCTACAATCACGCCCTTGTTCTGAGGTACAACCCATTAAATAAGAGCCTCCATTGACCAAAATCATATCGTCTAGTAATTGTTGTATGGGTGTTGATAGATTGGTAGTAGAAGTAGTCGTCTTTGTACTTGTGGAATCTGGATTTGGTGTTTGTGCTTGTAGATTGGAATAATAACAGCAACAATAGAGGAGCAATAGGGAAATTAGTAATTGATGCATAAATCGTGGGATTTTTTGGTGAAAAGGGAATGGAGGCTAAATATAGGTAGTTTGGTTTGTATATTATAAATGTAATGAGTGATTGTATCACATAATTGAGTAAGTGTAGGAGAAATGGAAGGATATGGGTATTGATCATGCTTTAGATTTCCTAGTTTTGATTTTAATTGATGAAAAATGTACCATTTATTTTCAACCAACTAGCATAGACCTCAGTCCTCTTATGTTTTTATCCCACTACTTAATTTATTTGTTTCTCCTATTTGATATATGTCATCCTTTCAGGATTATTTTTGTTTGGTCATTTTTCGATGGGTTTTACCCATCGCTAACATATGTCATCCCTTCGGGATTTTTCAGTTTTAACCTGTTTGAAGTGTAGATACTTTCTACTTGATTAATTCCTTACCCTTCTCCACCAACCATGCTTTTTGACTGACTGGATTGGCTGTTTCTATCTCTCGAACAATTTTATTTTGTAAGCTTTGTTGTTCTGTTTTGGAGAAAATAATTTTCTCTTCCTGAAACTTCAGTACTTTTCTGGTCATTTTGATGAAGTTTTTATGCGCTAAAAATAGGTTTTTGGGGATTTCTGTCTTGTGGTTTTGTAAAAAGGCGTTGAAAGCGATCAATAAATTAAATAAAACATGGTATTCCTCTGCTTCGTAGTAGGCTTTGACCAACAATATTTTATGGGAAATATAATTGAAATCATCAGCGAGGGCAAAGGCTTGTAGTTGGGTGATACAATCTGAATATTGTTGTTGGGCAAAATGTAAATAGGCTTTGGAAAAGGAAACAATAGATGTTTTACTAGCAGGTGCTAATAAGTCTTGATATTGTTGGATAAATTGACTTGCCCAAGTGTATTTTTTTAGCATTAAGGCAACAGAAACAATATTTTGAAAGTGTACAGGTGGCTGCAAATAACCTTCTACGATCAAAACCTCTTCTTGCAACATCAATTCATAGCAACTCAACAGCTCTTGCCAATACTCTGTTTTTCCTGCTCTTGCTTGTTGGGTACAATAAGTAATAACGGCTGTATATATTTGCCTCAACTCGCCTTTGGGCAATTTTGTATGGTTCTTTTCCAAGTAATTTTTTAGATCAAAATAATGATTTTCGACTGTTGAATGGGTAAGCAATAAAGCAAGTAAATGCCAGACGATAATAAGTGGTGTATCTATTGATGGGTGTGATTGGAGGTAAATTAAAATTTCTGGTAATAAGGCAATTTCCCAATCCTTATCCGTCATATTTCGCCTTCGATTTTGTAAGGCACAGTAATAACGGAGTTTATTGGCGATAAAAGTAGCGGTGATTTGTTGATCTATTTGTTGTTGTAATCTACTAGTGACGGTACGGTTCTTTTGTCGGAGCTGATAAGATAATTCTAGCTCCATTAATTGTTGCATTTCTTGGTAATAATTGACATCTTTTCGTTCTTGTTGCCGTTTTAAATTTTGTATTTTCTGTTGATTCTTATTAAAAAACCAATCTGCTTTTTTCTCACTCAAACGATTTAATAAAGCAAAAGCAGGTAGGAAATCATGTTGTTCAAACCATTGTTGCGCCAGAAAATTTTCTAGTAGTGATTTGCATTTATTAAACACATCATTCAATAATTGCTCAGAAAAAGTCTTCGTACCAAAAATATGTTTAAATACTCTTTGTGGGGTGATATTATAATTTGGATGATATTTCCGAAAATAGCTCACCAGGTCTCGCACCTTTTTATGGTTATTAAAATAAGGAGATTGTACATATTTATCAAATGCTTTCATTTCGTCCTGACTGAGTAGGCTCAATAATTCAATCAGTTTTCGTTTTTGAATGCTTTTTTTCACAGACATAAAGCAATTTTTTACTATTTTTTTACTAGAAAATAAAGTCGCTTTTTTCTCACTAAGACACTGATAAACAAAGAGAAATAATTGCAATTTTCATTTTAGGCGAAGGGTAAAGATAAGTATTTTGAGACTATATTAATGCCTAATTGTAATTAATTATTATTTCGTTATTTTTTTACTACTTTTTAAAAACAAAAAACAAATTACCAACTAACTCTAACATCATAACTGCCAAAGCTTTAAACAAAATAAAAAAACACATACTTAACCCTTAAAAGCAAATTTCCAAGCGATTTTCGCTAAAATGATTTTTTTTTACCTAGAAAATAATGCTAGATATTTACAATTGTAAATAATAATTCAAGTATCCAGATAAGATTATCAAGAGCAAATGATATTATACAAATATCTTGCTTGTAAAATATCCTTTTTGTTCATCTTGTTTATCTTTTATCCATTAAACTAGGTAAAATGAAAAAACTACTACTTACAATTGGGCTGCTTTTTAGTTTATTTAATATGGTATTTGCTCAGGTAAATGAAGCAGATTCCTTAGAATTGGTACGGTTTTATGAGGCGAATAACGATGGTGATTCTTGGTCTTTTTTCTATCGTTGGCTGGAAGGTCCTGTATCCACTTGGGAGGGTGTTGTTTTATATCAAGACGGGGCAAGAGTTAAAGACATCTGCATTGATGAATACGGTAGTTATTGGGATCCAGATACATTAGTGCTAATAGATTTCAAATTATCTGCATTACGAACCTTAAAGTTTACTGATTGTGTTATTGGAGGAGAGATACCAGACTTTACAGGCATACCAAGATTAAGGAAATTACAGATTGAATACTCTATCATTGAGGAAAAAATTCCAAATTTTTCGAACTTGCCTAAGTTAACCCATCTCACCTTATTTCATAACCAAATCAATGATTCCATTTCAGATTTTGCGAACTTACCTAAACTAACCTATATAGACTTATCTCATAATCAACTAAGTGGTTCTATTCCTAACTTTACAAATTTACCTGAATTATATCATTTAGACTTATCTCATAATCAACTAAGTGGTTCTATTCCTAACTTTACAAATTTACCTGAATTATATCATTTAGACTTATCTCATAATCAACTAAGTGGTTCTATTCCTAACTTCACAAATTTACCTGAATTATATCGTTTAAACTTATCTCATAACCAACTAAGTGATACTATTCCTGATTTTGCAAATTTGACTACCATAAAAGATTTAGAGTTACAAAATAATCAACTTAGTGGATCTATTCCTGAATTTACTAACTCTATAGATTTAGGTGATATAGACTTATCAAACAACCAACTTACAGGCTCTATTCCAAGTTTTGCGAATATATCTTTAACTTCGTTAAATTTAAAAAATAACCAATTAACAGGAACTATACCTGCAATTTATCCACTACACATGTTATTTATAAGCAACAATCAACTTACTGGGCCTCTTTCTGTTCTTATTGATTCAGAAATTATGGAATTACATATAGACAAAAATCAGTTTAATTTTGACGATATAGAGTTCAATATTCTATATGCTCAACCTTATGATTTTATTTATAGTCCTCAAGCCTGTATTCCTATCCATAAAAACGGAGATACTTTATATGTATCTGCAGGAGGCACACTAAGCAATAATACCTATTATTGGTACAAAGATGGGACATTCCTAACCACAATTGAAGGAGATAGCACCTTTATTATTCCCCAAACAGGCACTTATACCTGTGAAGTAGATAACGATCTCGCTCCAGAATTAATCTTATGCACCCCTGACTTTGTTGTATCTGCCAATGATGTTTGTACTGAAGAAAGTGATTGCGTCTGGCCAGGAGACACCAATAGAGATGGCATTGTTAGTACACATGACCTATTTAATATTGGGCGAGCCTATGATCATACAGGTATCAGCCGTTCTAGTGGAGATCATTCGTGGGAGGGTCAATTATCAGATTCTTGGGGTACTCATTTTGTTGATGGGGTTGATTTCAAGCATGTAGATTGTAATGGAGATGGTACCATTAATCACCAAGATATTGAGGCCATTTATGCTAATTATGGCAGACTTTCTGGTAAAAAAAGTACGATAAGTGAAGAAGGTGTGCCTTTATTTGCTGTCCTAGAAGAAACCATTATGGATAGTATAGAACACTCCTTTAGTATTCACCTAGGAGATGCCGAAAATATTGCCGAAGACACTTATTTTATTGCTTTTTCCCTTCGTTTTAGTGTTGCTGATGCGGAGGTAAGGGTCAATAACCCCATGCTATCCTTCGAGGATTCTTGGCTGAATCAAGCAGAAGGTAATATTATTCACTTAGATACTTGTTTTCACGAAACGCCTACAGAATGGGTTTGGGATATTGCACTTAGTCGTACCAATAAGGAGACTGTTAGTGATTTTGGGGAGATTTGCAAAGTTAGCTGTATTATGGATGTCATTAATATTGATGGCAAAACAAGTGTCATTGATTTACCTCTAAATATCAATATTGAAAATGTTCGTTTATTAAGTTATAATGCTATCGAAACTCCTGTAACTGTTCCAAACACTCAAACAACAACGATAATCATTGAGACCGAAGAAAATACACCTACAAATTTACCAGAGCTTATAGCTACTCCTGAAATTAGTTTGTTCCCCAATCCAATTCAATCCAATCAAAATTTACTGATTGATTATGTTCATGGTATTGATCCGATTCATATTACTTTGTATGACATCACAGGTCAACAATTATTACAACGTACCATTAATTCCCCCAATAAGTATCAATTATACATTCCTGAGCTAACGACAGGCACTTATTTTATACATATTTGGGATGAACAAGGTCAAGAACGTTTTGTTGAGAAATTGATAGTTTATTGAGAAGTGTGGAAGTGCGGAAGTGTTAAAGTTAACCTATTATTAGGATCGTATTAACTTTAACACCTCTGCACTTCAATACTTAATTAATCATAACACACATTCACATCCGCTGCTCCCATATGTGTACAAGAACAAGGCGCATAAGAGTTATATACTGGTACAGCTTGGATCACAACCTTATCATCTTCCTCCGCAGTAAAAGTAAAGTAAAAATCATTAGCACTAGCCCCCCAACAAGACCTACTATAGTTTTTGGTAATCGTCAAAAAACCATTAATATAAACGGAAATATTTAAACGATAAGTTGGACAAAGATTATTTAATGAGCCGTCTATACAAAAAGTATGGCTCTTAGGGTAAGGTGTAATCCCTCCACCAATAGGTTGTTGTTCTGGCAATTCATTAGGGTCAGTAGAAATGCCATCACTTCCTACAAAAAAAAGCCAAGTGTACGAATAACTTCCAGTATCCCCAATGGTAGCACTATGGCAAATATCTGCGGTACAACTTTTGGGTGCAATTGGTGGTTTTTGAGCGGTACTATTGACTGGATTAGCAAACAATAGAATAATAGTCATTAAAACTGTTGCTGTAACTAAAAAAACATACGTTCTCATGTCATTTAATATTTAAAATGATGAAAAATAAAAGTTTAATCCAGCCAGTTTGTAAAATCATTATTGATAAGGAAGCCTTGATAATAGGTAATAGGCATATCTATCTAGTCCTAATAACACATGAATATATTAAAGAAAATAGTGCAGCTTGTTTTTTATCCAAAAGTAAATGATGTATTGTTGATAAGGAAAAAATGCTTAGAATAGTAATAATAGACAGCCAATCAAAATTTTGTAAATCTACTTACAGTATTAATCAAATAGAAACAAACATGCTTAGTAACAAGTGAAAAATAAATTCCCGATTTTGATTAGGGAAATTTGACACTAGACAAGGCAAAAAACGTAGGCAATGCCGTGCCTTGGCGAGGCTTTTTAACGAAGTATAGGGTTAAATTTATCAATTAAAACGAGGGAGTTATTTTTTGACTGTTACTTAGAGACAAATAGAAAAATAATACAGCTTGTAAAAAGCAAAAGTACATTGTTGATAATAAATAGTTCTTGGTCAGTTTTCCGTGCAATGATAAAATGATAACACAATCCCTTTAAAAAAAGTTGTATTTGATAAAAAATAATTTCCTTCATTTTCAAGTAAGGAACGAGTGAAAAATAAGTGTACAAATTTTGGTTAGGGAAATTTATCACTAGACGAGGCAAAAAACGTAGGCGATGCAGCGCATCGGCGAGGCTTTTTAACGAAGTATAGTGGCTAATTTGTCAATCAAAATGAAAAATAATTTGGTTCTCTGACAAATCCCATGGAAAGTTTTTTGGAAAAAATGAAACAAGTTTTACAAATATTAGCCTAAGTTTATAAATCACAGGATTT
>JAHDFT010000224.1 GCA_020628015.1 Bacteroidota bacterium | reverse complement strand
GCTGAGTGTATATCTCCGTTTATTCGTAGGGCGATGCCCTACGCTATTGCTTTTGCCCTTTCAGGGCTGGAATACAATATATATCATCCCAATTATAAACTCACCCCCAAATATCTTAGAACTAGAAAAAAACAATTCCCTATGGGCATGAGTCTTAATTTTCTTCGAGTTCCACCAGCCGAACTGGATACTTATTTAGCAGATAGTCAACAGTTGGAGACTAGATTTATTGAGATGATCAATGAAAAAGATCCCAACTTGTTGAATATTGATAAATCTTGGGATGGTATTCGATTTCTTCTGGCTGCAATCCATCCAGCAGATGGGAATGTCAACCTAGAAAGAGTTATTTTTAGTGGTCAATTAGTTGATCCCCAGCAAGATTTGGGCTATGGGCCTGCTCATTATCTGCTACCAGATGAAGTGGCTCAATTATGCCAAGTATTTTTACAGATTAATGAGGCAGATCTACAGGCAAAATTTGACCCTGCTACCATGAATGCAGCAGGGCTTTATCCTGGCATTTGGGAAGAAGGTGATGAAGCTTTAGAATATTTGACTCTTAATTTTATCCAATTACAGGCCTTTTATAAAGCGGCACAAGAGTCAAAACAGGTCATTATTGCCATTATTAGTTAAATGCTGCACCTTAATCAAGCAAATAGTATATTTTGATCAACTTGTAATAAATTCCAGCCTCAAAAGACCAACTAAACAATACATCATTACAGTACTCACTAAATAAATAATCAAATTATCATGAGTAAAACAAGCAAATTTGCCCTCACCACTATTTGGATTCTATTTTCTAGGAGCTATGATGCCTATTGTACCAATCTACTTACGCCAGACCTCAGTAAAGAATCCAATCCTTTAGTTTCTGTCTTTGGTTTGGGTTGGACTCCCCTACTCCTTATACTTAGTTTGCTACTTGTATATATTATCTACGCTTACTATATCAGCCTTTTCAAGCCGATCAATCAATTACCTCAAGAAAAAAATTATACTTTTAGTAATATGGTTGCTTATACCTATTTGGGCTATAAATCAGATTGGTTTACCGCTTTATTTAAACTCCCCAAAAGCTTTCATTGGTTTACCCATTATATGGGACATGTATTTACAAGATGCCTAGTTTTTGCAGGCATTGTTTCTACTATAATGTGGTTATTGATCAATCATACCAACTATTACCAAACCCTTCATAGCCCTGAATTGATTTATAGTATATTATTGATTGGTTGTGTGGGAATTATTTATGATTGGAATAGGAAGAAATACCAAGAATATTTGAGGCTTGTTGAGGGATTATAAGCCCAAAAACAATTGCTCCCTTTCCATTTCCCCGACATTCTGTTTAAAAATTTTCACCATTCCCACATTCGCTTCAGCAGTCGAACCAAAATAAATCGTTGCGCCTATTTCCTTCAAATAGCCCATAGCTCGGTAATGCAAGTGTTTTCCCAGTCCTTTTTGGCGAAAAGCAGGCATAATTGCAAATAATTGAATATTGCCTTCCACTTCATTAGGTTCCCCTTCAGGAATGAGCTTGGCGGTAATGAAGCCGATTAAGTTTTCATTTAAATAGACCATTTGCCAATGATTGGGATCAAAGGTGGGATAATCTGCTAATTCATCAAAGAATTTTTGGGGATTGCTAGTAGCCGTATCTGTTGTTGGATCTCCTTCTGCTGCCTCGAATAAACATTTTTTGAAATAACTAGGGTCTGCATCTGCTAGGCTTTTGAAGGTAAATGGAGGGAGTGCTGTAGGCTGATAATCGAATGTTTTCAAATCTTTAAAATAGAGGTACTTTTTGTATTTTATCTTAAATCCTACCTCATATAACCAATCCAACATCGCTTTTCTAGCAGGTACATTAGGTACTTGAATTACACATGCTGGCATCTTCCGAAAATCTTCTACAAAGGCAAGTCGCAAAGCATTAGTAGCTGGTGTTGGCCCTGATTTTTGTCGTAAAACTATTAGTTCATTCGGCACAATGAATACACCACCGATTTTGGCGATGATGGTTTCCTTTTCGAGATAAGTATATAAAAATTGATTGCCCTTTATTTCTTTATTAATGATAGGGGTTTGATTCATATAATAGAAGATTTCATAATGAATATACTGTTTTTAATGGAACAGCTACCTTGTATAAAGACGTATAACAACAATAAGTTCCTTTATCTGCAATAGCAAAACAATAGCCTCTCCTATTATTACAAAAGCCTCGAAAAAATGATCTTTAAAGATTCTTTTTTCGAGGCTTTTGTCTGATTTGATTTTGGCTTAGACACCAATGATTTCAATCAGCATATTACAAGTTTTTCGTATTGTATTTGTGATTGTAGGTTCCCCATTCATATTGTGTGTGGTAATTATCACCAAAATAGAGCATTACCTTATACAATTCTAAAGGACTGGTATAGCCTCTTCTAGGTTGTGGATTATCTAGCTTTTCATTCCAAATAACTACCGCAGGAAAAGAAGCATCCCCTCGTAATAAGTAAAGTGCCAATTCGTGTAAGCCGTTTTGTCCTTCATCAGGTAAAAACTTGAAATGGCGATCTAAAATTTGTAGTGCTTGTTTATCCTCTGCATTGATTTTTACAGGATAATATTTTTTAGCCGCATAATCACTAATAATCGAATTACTAAATGGTTTTTCCTCCATTTTAGGACACATTTGGCACCAATCGGTGTAAATGTAGACCAACCATTTCTTAGGACTCACCTTATGAGCAGCAGCAGCTTGACTAACACTCATCCATTGTATTTTGCGTTTTGGTGCTGCTTCCATTTGATTGACATCTAAGCAAGAGGTACTAGAAGTAGACTTGACAACAGGTAAACGACTGTTTGTATCATTTGTCTTTTTACCGCCACTCACTCTACGTCTCTTTTTAGGAGAAGGTGTAGGCGTTTTAGGCTTTACAGTAGAATTGTTAGCACTAATAGTTCCTTTATACTGTTTATCAGTCGATGATGCTGTAGTTGATGTCGAAGGACTTTGCCCACTAATCGTTTTAGGCGTATTGGCCATATTTTGTTGACTTGCTCCAGTAGATGTGGAACTCCTAACAGGATAAGATGGCTGCGTAACCTTATTACTACTAGTAGTACTCTTAGTCGCAGGTGCAGGTGTGCTACTTGTTGAAGGTGGTGCAACTTCAGTTATCTTTTCTCCATTGGTATGGTAGATTGTTGTTGTTTTCTTACCTTTTTTAGGAGCAGTAAAAGTAACTTTATCTGCAACTTCATTTGTTGTAGCTGGTTGTGCAACCTTTGTATTACTTTGTTCATCAATCTTATTAGGTGAGCTAACTTTTGTTGAAGTAGGCTCTTTATTTTGTAGTGGATCATTCACCGCATCTTGAGTAGTAGCGATTACTTTTTCACCATCTTTTTTTATTTCTTTCACTTCGTCTTTTTTGGCTGCTACTTCTTGCTCCGCTTTTTTTGCTTTTTTCTTAAGCGCAAATTCATTTGTACAAGCGGTATTGAGTAGTACTAAGCCTAGTAAAAAAACGATAGTACACAATACATAATTCTTCATAGACTGCAAATTTACAGAATCCTTTTTAATTTAACCAACTTGGTTCCAACATTTAACATTTATGGTTTAATTATCATTATTTACTAAGGGTAATTTATGTAACTTTGAGGCAGTTTTGAAGCTTACTTAGCAACAGCTAAAAAATAAACCGAACAAAGATGTCCCCTTTATTTTTTGCTTGTTACTTAGTAGTAAGTCAAGTAAATACTGTCGGTATCTTTGGGTATTTTTTTGCTTGTACTGCGTTGTGAAGCCTCGCCGTACATTCCATGTATGCCTCCGTTTCACGCCTTATACAAGCAAAAAAATCCTTCCAAATCTACTAGTCACTATTTACTTGACTTACTACTTAGTGATGGATTAGCAATCACCCAATACTAGTTTAGCTTATTATTTTTACCTTCTTTCTTTTACAATGGTAAAAAATACGTTGTTCATTTGACAATTACAAAATAATTACCCTCAAATGTACGATTTATTTTATCGCCATTACTTGTAAAAAATACATTTCATGAGCATTTATGAACGAAAATACCAATGGAAATTAGGTTTACTAATTACTGCATTGATGATTATCGCCATCTCACTTTGGTCTACCAATCAACTTGCTTCTAAATTAGCAGAAGAAGAAAGAAAAAAGGTAGATATACTAGCTCAAGCGTTTATGGAAATGAAGCGATTGGAAAAAGACACGAAGCTATCTGAAAACTTGGCGAATACAAATATACAATTAACCCAAAAAATTATTATAAATAATGAAACAATTCCTTTGATCTTGACTGATGGGAAAGGTAAAATTACTGGTCAAAGAAATATTTCAGGGGATGACCTTAATATTAAAAAAGATTCGATTTTTTTTAAACGTAAACTACAAGAAATGGGGGAAACTTATGAACCCATTGAAATCATGACCAAATATAAAAATGATAAGTCAGGACAGATGGAAGAATTGGTGCAAAGGGTTTATTATGCCGAATCTAAGCTGCTTTCTCAATTACGGATCTATCCATTTATACAATTAGGTATTATTGCGGTCTTCCTTTCTATCGCTTATGTCGCATTTAGTACTGCTAGACGTGCCGAACAGAATAAGGTGTGGTTAGGTATGGCCAAAGAAACTGCCCATCAACTTGGAACACCATTATCCT
Organism: Bacteroidota bacterium; assembly: GCA_020628015.1. GTDB lineage: Bacteria > Bacteroidota > Bacteroidia > Chitinophagales > UBA2359 > JAHDFT01. The sequence goes on along the minus strand of JAHDFT010000224.1, from coordinate 4,099 downwards.
CTATGGTTGGTTGGCTCGAAATCCTCAAAACGGCTGATGACCCTAGTGGCACAGCAGATATGGTGAGCACAGAATTATCGAAGGATGTCAATCGACTCGAACTCATTGCAGAACGATTTTCTAAAATTGGTTCTAAACCTGAATTGGTGACGACAAATGTGATTGAAAATGTAGAGAAAACATTGAATTATGTGAAAAGAAGGGCTTCTAATAGAGTCGAATTTGAATACAACTATAGCGAAACGCCCATCCATGCACAGCTCAATACCATTCTTTTTGATTGGGTATTGGAAAATTTATTTAAAAATGCGCTGGATGCTATGGGTGGTCAAGGAAAGGTGAGTGTGCAAGTAGAGGAAAATGACAGCAATGTGATTATTCAGGTGACGGATACGGGAAAAGGTATTCCAAAATCTAAATTTAAAACTATTTTTGAGCCTGGATTTAGTACCAAAAAAAGAGGCTGGGGATTGGGTTTGTCTCTTTCTAAAAGGATTGTCGAAATTTACCATGCAGGTAAAATATTCGTTAGCGGTTCTGTGCCTAATAAAGCGACTACTTTTTGTATTGAGCTACCCAAAGAGGGGGTGAGTGTATAACACACAACAGCCCATCTTTATTTTAAAAAATCTACCGTATATGCAGTATAAGCAACTAATCAGCAATTTTAATTCTAAGCAAAATAGGAAATTTTACCCAATTCACCTCAAATCCATTTATTATATTGTATGGATTTGCTTGTTTTTTAGCCATACACTTTTGGCTCAACAGACTACTACTGATATTACGATTGTAGACATTACCAGCAAACAAGCCTTATCGAATGTCTACATTTTTAATGCAGATTCTAGTTTTACAACGACTACAAATGGACAAGGGGAAGCCAATATTTCCCTTGCAAATACAAATACCGACACGCTTTTCTTTAAGCATGTGAGTTATGAGTTATTACCTGTCGCTTTAAGTGATTTAGACACCTACGAAGGATTAATTACGCTTTATCCTAAAGAAGAATTACTAGCGACTGTCCTAGTTACCGCAGGAAAGATGAATGAACGCATCGAAGAAGTCACCAATAAAGTCTCCATTATTGATCTCAAGCAAATTCAACAAAGACAGCCAGCGACCTCCGCAGATATGTTACAACAAAGTGGACACGTCTTTGTGCAAAAAAGCCAAAAAGGAGGTGGAAGTCCAGTTATTAGAGGATTTGAAGCGAATAAGGTCTTGATTGTGGTGGATGGTGTGCGTATGAATAATGCTATTTTTCGAGGGGGACATTTACAGAATGTGATCACTATTGATCCAGTCATCCTAGAACGGACGGAGGTGGTTTATGGGCCTGGTTCGGTGATTTATGGGAGTGATGCACTAGGTGGGGTGATGCATTTTATTAGTAAAAAGCCAGCTCTTTCTCCTAAGCCTGGCTTGCTTTTCGAGGCAAATGCTGGGGTGAAATGGGCTTCTGCTACTGAGGAAAGGTCTACACATGTCGATTTTAGTATTGGTGGTAAAAAACTTGGGGTTTTGAATAGTCTTTCTTTTAGTGATTTTGGCAATACTCGAATGGGACGCAAACGCACACATGGTTTTGAGGATTGGGATAAGTATTTTCAATATGTCACCACGATTGATGGTGTAGATTCTTTAGTCACCAATCCTGATCCTGACATCATTATACCAAGTGGTTACAATCAATATAATTTACTTCAAAAATGGTATTATCAGCCTTCCTCTAAATTTGATTTGAGCTTAAATTTACAATATTCCAATTCTTCTAATATTCCTAGAAATGACCGATTAAATGATGTGGATGGCGATGGCTTGAAATATGCTCAATGGGAATATGGACCGCAAAAACGTTTATTGACCAGTTTAGCGGCTGGTTTTTATGCCGAGAATGCACTCTACGATCAATTGAAATTGACTGGGGCTTTTCAGGCGATTGGGGAAGATCGGATTAATCGTCGATTTGGTCGAGCGAATAGCAAGCATCGGGAGGAGGAAGTACAGGTGTATTCTTTTAATGCGGATGCGGTGAAAATTCTTAGTGAAAAGCATCGGCTGCAATATGGGGGTGAATGGACGCATAATGAGGTACAATCCATCGCTTATGAGCAGGAGGTTTTGACGGGAGAAAGGGTTAGTGTGCCTGTGAGTACACGTTATCCTGATGGCGGAAGTAGCATGAGCACCTTAGCGGCTTATTTGCGGCATAAAGCCAATTTTTCTAACCAATTACAGGTGACAGGGGGATTGCGTTTCTCCTCCATTGGTCTACAAGCAGCCTTTGAGGATACTTCCTTCTTTGCCCTACCCTATCAAAGCATTAATGACCGTTTTTCTGCCATTACTGGTAGCCTTGGTTTCATTATCCAACCCACCTTATCCACTCGAATTACTACTAATCTTTCCTCTGGTTTTCGATCACCTAATATTGATGATGCCGCTAAGGTATTTGATCCGAATGACGAAATCGTTGTCGTTCCTAACTTTGACCTAAAAGCCGAATATGCTTGGAATGCAGATATGGGCATTTACCAAACCATAGGCAATAATTTCCAATTTAGCATCAATGGTTTTTACAATCACCTCACGAATCTAATCAAACGTGCGCCTTACAATATTGGCTCACTTGATTCGCTTGTTTTTGATGGTGATTTAAAGGCGATTTATGCGAATACGAATGCAGGTCAGGCTAGGGTTTATGGCTTTGCATTGGCTGGCAAACTATCTTTGGGCAGTCATGTTAATATTGAGAAGCGATTGAATTGGACAAAGGGCTGGGATATTAGTAATGAACAGCCTTTGGGACATATTCCTCCGCTTTTTGGTGATTTTTCTATTAATTATGATGATAATAAATTGGCGACTGGTTTTTGGCTGCGTTATAATGGACAGAAAAAGATCGAAGACGCTTCACCCAATGGAGAGGATAAATTGGATGAGGGAACGGAAATGGGTACCCCTAGTTGGTATACGCTTAATGCATCAGCATCCTATCAAATCAGCAAGAGTTTTACCTTCAACGCTTCTATTGAAAATATACTGGATCATCATTATAAGCCCTTCGCTTCTGGGGTGAGTGCGCCAGGAAGGAATTTTGTTTTTGGGGTGCGGGTGAAGTTGTAGTAAGGTATAAACTCATCTCCACCCGTCAACAAAATCAATTTAAAAACTTTGCCAATTTATTGCATCAAATACAAAATACGATCCCCAAACAAAATGACCGTATTGATAAATTGCTCGCTAAAATTAATAATACTAAGGAATTGTCACAACGAGCTTGGTTGAAGGAAAAATTGGAGGAATTGAGGTAAGTGATGGAACAGAAATAAATTCGGCCATATCCTTTATTATTTTTAGGGTATTTTTGCCTATAAATCACTATTTTAGACTTTAAATCAATGTCCACTACAAATGAAAAACTACCTCAGTACTATCAACCAAAAAATAAACTTCTCCAAAAAATTGGGGGAATTGCTCTTTCAAATTATCCCTGTAATGATTGGGGTGTATTTGGGTTTTCTGGTTACCGATTGGAAAGACCAAAATAAAAGACAAAAGCAAGCTGATCAACTCATCAATAATATTATTTCTGAAATAGAAATTAATGAAAAAAGAATCCAACAAAATCTGGATTATCATATTATGTTAAAGGATAGTAGTCGTCATTATGCTAGAAGCAAGACTATTATTACAGACAAACCTGATTTTTTTAAAGGAACAAGAATAGCAAAGCTAACGAATAGTGCATATACTACGGGTATACAAACAGGCATTATTAATGAGTTGCCTATGAAAAAAATACAATTCATCAATCAATTGTATACTTTTCAAAATGATTATAATGAGTTTGGTAATTTATTGATGGCTGGTTTAATCAATAAGGATTTTTCGGGTCCAGAGGATATACAGAAGGTGATTCGGTATTTGTCGATGACCATGACGGATGTGGTGATTAAGGAAAAAGATTTGTTAGGTGGGTATAAGGCGGCGAAAAAGGGTTTGAAAAAGACGGATTAGTTTATAGCGTTTTTTGTATAGTGATGGATTAGAAATAAAGTCGGCCAAAATATTCTGCTAATTATTTAGTCTA
>JAHDFT010000223.1 GCA_020628015.1 Bacteroidota bacterium | reverse complement strand
TGAGCTCGGTGAAATTGTAGTATCGGTGAAGATGCCGGTTACCCGCAGTGGGACGGAAAGACCCCGTGAACCTTCACTACAGCTTAGCATTGTTTCTGGGTAAATAATGTGCAGGATAGGTGGGAGGCTTTGAAGCATGTACGCCAGTATGTGTGGAGCCACCCTTGAAATACCACCCTTTATTTATCTAGGATCTAACTTTTTATGAAGGACATTGCTTGGTGGGTAGTTTGACTGGGGTGGTCGCCTCCTAAAAAGTAACGGAGGCTCCCAAAGGTGCCCTCAGTACGGATGGTAATCGTACAAAGAGTGTATTAGCATAAGGGCGCTTGACTGCAAGACCGACAAGTCGAGCAGGAACGAAAGTTGGGTAAAGTGATCCGGTGGTTCCGTATGGAAGGGCCATCGCTCAAAGGATAAAAGGTACTCCGGGGATAACAGGCTGATCTCCCCCAAGAGCTCATATCGACGGGGAGGTTTGGCACCTCGATGTCGGCTCGTCACATCCTGGGGCTGGAGAAGGTCCCAAGGGTTGGGCTGTTCGCCCATTAAAGTGGCACGCGAGCTGGGTTCAGAACGTCGCAAGACAGTTCGGTCCCTATCTACTGCGGGCGTTAGAAACTTGAAGAGTGCTGTCACTAGTACGAGAGGACCGTGACGGACGTACCTCTAGTGTACCAGTTGTGCCGCCAGGTGCATCGCTGGGTAGCTATGTACGGCAGGGATAAGCGCTGAAAGCATCTAAGCGCGAAGCCCCCTCTAAGATGAGGTTTCTTTTAAGAGTCGTGGAAGATGACCACGTTGATAGGTTGCAGGTGTAAAGGTGGAAACATCAAAGCCGAGCAATACTAATTACTCGTAGACTTTCTGGTAGTTGGACTATACAGAAGTAGTTATAGAAAAAGTGTTGTCATTAAGTTGATATGACTTTAATGATTGTCTATCCATCCTTGTTGATGTTAAAGATATTAAGCCTAGGCTTTGGTTTAGTTAACTAAATAAAAGTCGTTAATAGGTTTTAAAGAGCTTACGGTGATTATAGCGAGAAGGATCCACCTCTTTCCATTCCGAACAGAGAAGTTAAGCTTCTTAGCGCCGATGGTACTGCCTTATGGTGGGAGAGTAGGTCGTCGCCAACTTTATTAAGCATTTAAAATGCCCGTTTCTGAATAAGAAACGGGTTTTTTATTTTATATCCATACCTAGAGCCTCATATTATACTATCGGAGCAACCTGTCAAGTTGAAGGATAGTCAATAAAAATTGTCAAGAACTTAGGACTTTAACCACTAGATTATTCAAAGGTGTATAAAATATATTCTTATGATTCAAGCAATTAAAGATGATTATAATGACCTGATTTATCAAGAAGCACTTCGACGTTTTGGTTTTAAAGCAGAAGAAACAAAAGCCTTGAAAGGTTTTGAAAGCTATGTTTATGATTGTAAGAGGACGGATGAGAATTTTATTTTAAAAGTTACACATACCCTAAGAAGGACTGTTGATTATTTATTAGGGGAGTTAGAGTTTGTTAATCACTTGGTCGATCATGGTTTACATACCATACCTAGAGCTATTCCGTCACCATCTAATCAATTAATCGAATGTATTGACTTACCTAATCAACATTCGTTTTTAGTATATGCTTTTGAAAAAGCACCTGGTGAACGGATTAATGAAACAACTTGGACTGCTGCTTCTTTTTATGAGCTTGGAAAGGTGACAGGTTTAATGCATCAATTAGCAAAAGATTATACCCCTTCTAAATCTAGTTATCGCAGACAAGAGTGGTTTAATGATGATTTTTTGAATGTAGAGAAACATTGCAAACCTATAGGTGAGCAATTGTATAAGAATGCTCAAAATTGGTTGAATGAGGCAAGGGCATTACCTAAGAATAATAAAACTTATGGGCTAGTTCATGCCGATTTGCATTATGGCAACTTTTTTATACATAAGGGAGAGGTTTTTCCTTTTGATTTTGATGATTGTGAATACCACTATTATATCGCAGATACCGCCATTAGCTTGTATTATTTTTTGAATAGTTCCTTAAAACAAAAAAGTAAAAAGGATTTTTATGCGTTTTTCCTAGAACATTATTTGAAAGGATATGAAACAGTTGCTCATTATACAGATAAAGATTTAAAACAGATTCCTTTATTTATGAAGTTAAGAAGTTTGTTGTTGTATAATGTACTTATGGAAGTCTATGATTGGGATAGCTTATCAGAAGAAGAACAAAAACGGTTTGAGCTACACAAGAAATATTTAGAAGCCGATATCGATGTAATAGATTATGATTGGTCTATTTTATAAGTCCAAGCAAATTCCTTATCTTCAAATACAAGAAACCGAGATGCCATTTATCGTCTATTTATAGTAGGGATAGCTTTATAGTTGTAATGGTCACTATAAAATATATTGTAAGATGTATAAGGAAGTAAATTTTACTTTTTGGACAAATTATTTGAAAATTGTCAGCATTATTTTTGCAGTAATGGGATTGATGTGGGCGGTCATTGGTAGTTTTGATCCTTTAGGCATCTATGATCAATGGATGGCACAAACATTCTATGGGCAAAATGATTTTCCGCCAGATGTAAAAAAAGCAATACAGTTTATTTTAGCTCCATTTGGGGCAACAAGTATGGGCTATTTTATTTTACAATACTTTATAGCTGCTAATGCCTATGCCAATCGAGAAAAATGGGCTTACCAAACGATTATGATTGCTTTTTTTGCTTGGTTTATTTTGGATACTATTTTATCCATTTCTCATAATGCATGGTTCAACGTTTTTTTAGCCAATATTCCTGCTTTACTGATGATGCTACCAGTAGTATTTACAGGACGTTATTTTAAATCGTGAATCAATATTGCATAATTATTTAATTTATGACAACAGAAGAAAAACAAGTACTTCGGCAGAAAATAATTGCCATGATGAAGCAGGTACGTAAAGATATTGAGCAATTGGAAGAGCTGACACAACCAATTTCTCCTGATAATGCTATTGGACGAGTTAGTAGAATGGACGCTATAAATAATAAGAGTGTAAACGAAGCGAATTTAAGACGGTCAAAGGTCAAAATGGGACGTTTGAAAACGGCATTGTCAAAAATTGATGAACCGAATTTTGGTCGATGTAGTTCTTGTGGAAGAAGCATTCAACCAGCTCGACTGATGTTGATGCCAGAGAGTAGCCGATGTGTACGTTGTGCGAGATGATAACCATAACATAAACATGATGAATCATAACTTTGTATAAAATAATACCTTGATAAAATACCATCTATGCAACACAAATTTTACCTTATAACTTTTTTAAGCCTGCTATGCTTACCTATTGGTCTTTTAGCTCAACAAGACAAACAAGATAAGAATGTTGATCCTTGTGATCAGCTTTATGAATGGGTGGTTTTTGGTGATGAAGAAAATGGAACCATATTAGAGGAAAGCCTTTACCAACCAGAATTACTTATTAGTTTTTATACTCAGAAAGATTGCCGACCTATTTGGTCTAATGAAAAGGATGGAATGGTGCAAGGAGATACTTTACAACAGATTTTGACTAATGCAGAGAGTGAAGTGAATTTTCACCAACATATAATTGAAGAACGAGCTAAGGAAGTGGAAACTGTTTTCTTACCATTGGGACTTCATGCTTATACAGAATTAGATCGCCTTGATGTTTTATTATCTGATGCAGCCTTGCATTATGCTTATGAATTGAAGACAAAGGGAGAAACTTTGACTGAGGAAGCTAAAGAAAAAATGGGCTTAAGTATTGTTAAAGAGTTGTTGGATGCCATAGACAATAATCAATTACAAGCTTATTATCAAAGATTGATAGATGGAGAAGAGCTAACAACAATAACAGAAGAAGTTAGTGAAACAGTTATTACCCCTGCTGGACCAGTACCTGCTATTTTGGATACCTTAAAGGAAAATAGAAAAGAAGAAGTTGCCAATGCATCCGTTCATGGTTTAGTTAATGAATTGGGGGAAGGCTCTAGTATGTTAGGAGTGGCTTTAAAGGGTGGTAAATTGGTAAAGGAGTTCTATCGGAATCGAGAGTATAATGCTGCTTGGCATCAAGGAAGAAGAATATTACCACAAGCCAATCAATTGCTGAAAAATCTGAAAAAATCAAATAATGAAGGCTTGAATCCTGCGATTTATCATACTTCATTTTTAGAAGATAAGCTAAAAAATAAGGATAAATTAAGCTCAGAAGAGTTGGATGAATTAGATGTATTATTAACCGATGCAAGTTTACTATTTGCTGAAGATTTAGCCTATGGGCGATTGAATCCCAAGCAATTTGGACATAGCTGGAATATTAATGAGGATAAAATACAATTGACCACCTCTTTAAATGAAGCCATTGAAGCTGAAGATGTCCAACAGTTTTTTGATCAATTACGTCCAGTTAATCCACAATATAACTTATTGAGAAAAGCTTTAACTGATTACAAAGTCAAATTAGAAAAAGAAGGAGACTGGGAACCCGTTCCAGAAATTAGGAAATTAGAGTTGGGAATGACTGATGACCGAGTAGTAGCCATCCGAAAAAGATTGGCTTATGAACAAAGCATTCCTGAATTGGTCAATGATTATCAAGTAAATTCAGTTTTATTAACAGAATACCTATCTACTGATGATGCACCAGATAAGAAAAAAGTGACCACTTCCATCAAACAGTTAGAAAAAGAGGATAGTATTAGTATAGAAGAAAAGCGATTGGGTTTGTGGATAAAACAAGGAGCCGAATCAACAGATACTCTTGTTTTAGTAGCAGACAGTTTACATAATCCTAAAATATTTGATCAAGCAGTACATGACGCTGTTTTAGCTTTTCAGCAAAAAGAAGGCTTAGAGGCAGATGGAATTGTAGGACGGAATACGCTAGCGGCAATGAATAAAAATCTAAGTTATCGCATACAGCAATTGGAGTTGAACCTAGAACGCTGGCGATGGACACCAACAGATTTTGGTGATGATTATTTATTGGTCAATATTCCTTCTTTTTTACTACATATTTATGAGGATCATGATTCGCTGGTTTTAGTCAAAAAAGTAGTCGTTGGTAAATTGAAGCACAAAACACCTGTATTTGAAGATTTAGTGCAATATTTAGAGTTAAATCCTTATTGGACAGTACCTTTTAGTATTGCAACTAATGAAATTTTACCTAAGCTTAAGCGGAATCCAGGTTATCTGGGTGCCAATAATATGGAATTACTAGCAGGAGGTAAATCAATTAGTCCTTATTCGGTGAATTGGGCAGGCATTGGAAGGCATAACTTCAGGTATACAATTCGTCAAAAACCAGGAGATAAAAATGCGCTAGGACGGGTGAAGTTTATGTTCCCTAATTTATACAATATCTATCTACATGATACGCCTTCTAAACGTTTATTTGGGGAAGCATATCGGCCATTTAGTCATGGATGTGTGCGAGTACATAAACCCTTTGAATTGGCGGAATATCTATTGAAAGACAATCCTAAATGGTCGCCTGAAAAGATTGATAAAGCGATTGCTAGAGGAAAAAATAAACGAATTCACCTTTTAAAACCTCGACCCATTTATATTTTGTATTTTACAACTTGGGTAGATGAAAAAACAGGGGAGGTGTATTTTTATAGAGATGTTTATGGAAGGGATAAAGTAGAATTGGGAGCGTTTTAATTTTGTGGCTTGTTCTTGTAAAATTTTCTTGCTATGGAACAGTCAAAAAATAAATTTACAAATTTTGATTAGAAAAATTTGTAAATTTATTTTTCACTCATTCCTATTTCAAATAAAATGCATATGCGTTATTTACACCAAATTCTTTATTGCACTATTTTTATAAGCCTAGTTTTATGGGCAGAATCTTTACAGGCACAAGCTATTGCTTTTTCTCAGCCACAGCGTTTGCCTGTAAAGATTACCGACTATGAAATTATTGGTAAGATAGATGGAGAAGTGTTATTGCATAAGTGGGGAGATCGCTACAATGCGATAGAAGCTTTCGAAGCAGATGGAAAACACTTGGTTTCTAAGTGGAATAAAGAATTTGATTTTGGGCATAAGCAAATTTCAGTAATTAAAGTTTTTGCCCTCAAATCATCACTATTATTTTTTTATACCTATAAAGAAAAACGAGTTACTTTTGTTTATGCGATAGAAACAACACCTGATGTAAAACCTTTGAAAGAAGCGGTTTTGCTAAATACAGTTACCGCAAAATTTAATAATTATGGCTATAAAATAGATGTAGATCAATCACCGAATAGACAATACTACAATGTATTACTAGCAGAATTTGATTTTAATGGAGTTTCTGATCTGCGTTGTCATGTAGTAGATAGAAATTTGAAGACGATTTATAAACCGACTTTTATACAAGCCGAGAAGCAGGTGATTAAACAGACCATTTTGGGCAATGATGGGAGTGTTTATGTAGGTAGTACAGAGGTTCGACGTACTTTGAGTCATAATATGCCTCGCCTTGAGAATCTATATTTATATTATTACCAAAAGGGCGATTCTGTTGCTACGGTTGTGAGCGTTCCTAAGCAAAAATATTTATTGAATGATGTCCGTTTTGAGTTAGATCCTATTAATGATAAAATGCTGATTGTGGGTTTTTATGCAGAAAAATCAGCTAATGTGACAGATGGGTATTATTTTGCTAATATTGACTTGGAGCAACGAACAGTTACCAAACCTATTTTCCAACCATTTAGCGATGCTTTTTTACCTAAATTGAAAGCCAGTATGGGTATTCGGGCAAAGGGAAATATTCAGAATTTGGTGATCAAGAAAATTTTTGTCCGAAAGGATGGAGGTGCATTAATTTTGGGAGAAGCCTTCCATGTATCCCATCAAAGAACTGGATTTAATGTATTAGATCCTTTGACGGTTACTTATGAAGATGCGACCAATTTTTATCATGAAGATATTGTAGCCTTATCTATTCACCCTGACGGACAAATTTTTTGGGAAAAAGTATTGTTGAAAAAGCAGTATTCAGAGGGTGATGATGGCTATTTTTCGTCTTTTGGTATTGTTAATAGCCGTTCTAAATTAAATTTATTATTCAACGAATCCATTTCTAATCGCAGTAGCTTGAATACCTATTCTTTGACCAGTACAGGAGAATATGAGGTATCTAGTTTGGTGAATATGCGAGGCTTTGATTTTATGATTGCCCCTCGATATGCCAAACAATTAACCGCAAAAGAAATTGTACTGCCTGGATTCAATAATAAAAATGAGTTTTTGTTAACTATGATTCGGTTTTAGGGATGCATTTTGTGTGTGCTATGTTTATTACACCAAAAAATGATTTCTTGTAGTCCTAATTGTTGTGTCCCTTTTTGTTTTTGTTGAACCAAAATATTCATCAGCTTTTGACGAAGTTGTGCTAGAATTTGTTGATGGATTTTGAGTTCAATAGTTTTGTTTAATTGTTTGAATGTATACATAATAGATTGTTCAACATCACCATAATGTGATTGTCTTTTTAAATATTTTGTAGCTGTTTCCATAGCTTGAAATAAGTCAATATTAGGCAGTTCATAGGCAAGAATAATTTTCCAAATTCTAGCGATACATTGTATATCTTTCCGTTCTTGTACTCGTTTGAATTGCAATATTTTTTCCAACCAAGGAAGGGCTAATTCCCATTTTTCAAAAAGAAGGTAAAAAAGAAAAATATTGTAGAAAAAAGCCAATTGGCGGTTATTTTTTAATACAGGAGCTAATTCTTGCCAGTATTTTTGAATGACCTTAATCACTCTTTCTCCTTCCTTATAATCCCTTATATTCATTGCACATAATAAGCCATAAAAACAAGTCGTATTTAAAATATCAATACCTAGTTCTGGTTCTTTCGTACTCAGTTTTTCAATTTTGTCAATGACCTGCCTCATTTCTGTAAAATGATTACTCAGATAAGCCATTTCTGAAAATAGACAAAGTGATTCTTTATAAGCTTTAGGATTTAGAGATTGAATGGCTATATTTTGTTCATATAATTGATTGAGTTGTTGGGCATGAAAAAATGCCATTTCAGGATTTTTATGTTGGTATTTTTGAACAATGCTTTGGAGATAATGGAAATGCATTTGAGCCGTAAGGGAATGTAATTTATTGGCTTGATTGTCTAGGAGCAAAGGAGTATTGACTAAAGTGTTAAATTTTTCTTGATGAATGGGTTTTCTTAGTCTGACATCTTTTTTTCGCAGTAGTGTAATTTGTTCTTTTAAGTTTTGATAAGCCAATGCTTGCATAAAACGACTATTGATAAAGGTTTCTTCTTCCAATAATTCTTTTAGTAATGTTTCCATATTATTCGCTTCTTCTTTCCACAACATCTGTTTTTCCCATTGAATAATGGCTAAGTGATCGGTAAATAATTCATACTTAATCGCTTTTTGTTTTGCATAGCGAATTCGCTTTCGCATTTCTTTAAATAAACGCTTTTTTAGTAGAATAGGCATGTAACAAATAATCTCTTTTATTTCTATAATTGGAGATTTTGTAATGTGGAAGTCTTGCATACGCAAACTTTCTAGTATTTTATCTACTAGAAAAGTTTTATTCGCAGCACTATAAGTCTTCTTTTTTAAGATTTGTGCTGTTTGGTTACTGACTTCTGCCGCAATTAATGCTTCAAATAACTCCATAAACTTTGCTTTCTCTCCTTTATTACTCAATTGGGCATACATACGAAAGTAACGTCTTTCCTTTTCGGAAAGGGATTGAATTAATGTGACTAATTGCATAATTGGGTTAATTTAAAAACTAGTTTT
>JAHDFT010000222.1 GCA_020628015.1 Bacteroidota bacterium | reverse complement strand
GGGATTTTTGATGCAATTCGGTAGCGTGCGACCCTGCTAGGGTCGAGATGTTGGGAGGGCTTTTATTTACTAACGTACTGTGACCGCTATGCGGTCATTAAGAAAAATAGCTAACATACCTAGGTCTAAGTATAAGACCTTCATAATAAGGATTACACCTTCCCCCAATATGTCATGCACTCAATTTATATAAAGTAAACCCCTTTATTACTATATAATCAAAAGTATATACTTCTTCTCCTGCCGTTCCTAGCGAAGTATCACTATAATCAATCTCGACGCTATGAATGGTTTGCTCAGTATATTCTGTCTCTCTAATTTAAGTCCAAAGGCGGTACCATAAATAGCCGAATTAGAGCTAGTAGGATTTTCTAAGTAAATGCCTATTTCGATGGTTATTCTATCATTTCCTATTACCTCTTCAAATAATTCCTCTAATTGAACATCCATCAAAATTGGGCTATTGGCATTTGCACCCCACTATTGGTATGTACCCCTCCATTGTCATCATTCCCATACGTCCAATAATTACCTAAATAAGTATCTGGTTGTTGACTCCAAGCCAATGCAGAATTGGGATCAGCCATATTTCTAGTCCCATGAACATGGTTTGGTGTCACCTTACCTCCAATATACCAATCGGCAAAAGAAGGATCTTCCAAAACAGTTTCTGCTACATGAAACTCCATGAATTTGTTTAAGATTAAGGCTTTATTTAGTAAAAAATTGCCCTACACCTTAAAAGAGAAAATTCAAAAACCCCCTTTGATTAGTGATAAGGCTTGGTTGTTGGAGAAGGTTGGAGAATTAGGTGGAACACCGTAGGGACAAGGCATATAAAAATGTGGGACAAGGCATGCCTTGTCCCACATGTGTATTATTTCACCACCTTATACCAATACGCTACCCCATCTATATTGACTTGTAAAAAGTACATTCCAGGTGTGATATTGGGTAGGTCAAGGCTTAGATTGTGTTCGCCGCTATTTATGGTATGTTTGGTTTCAATGATGGTTTGTCCATTGATGTCTAGCAATTGTATTTGGATATCTTGAATTTTGGGTGATTCTAGGGAGATGTGGAGTTGATTTTGGGTTAGGGGGATGGGAAAGATTCGGATTTCGTCTGTGAAAGAGGTGGAAAAGACATGTGTGATAGATGCAGCATTATCATTATCATCTAAATCATTAGGAACAAAGCCATTAGGAGTCTTACAAGCAATTAAGCCATAATCAGGATTGCCCAATCCATCCCCATCCAAATCTTGATACCAAATGCCCTCTTCTCCATACTTGCATATTGAATTAGTTATAACCTTAAACTTATCTATTCGGTCAGCTATGCCTAAATAATTTCCTAATATCCTCGCTTCTCCTACTTCATTAATACCATTATTGACCAGACTTAACTGAATATTGCTTAAAGAAACAGATAAATTAACTAATGAATCTAGAGTCGGTAATACATCAATCTCTGCAATAAGTCTAGCTAATTTTCCAGAACCATTTTGATTTTGGTGATCTATGCGACTGAGTGCAACAGCTATATCAAAACTATTGTTTGTACTATCTATTGTGTAATCAAAGGTATATAAATCTTCATCTTTTGTTCCAAGCCAAATATCACTAAAATCTGTATGTAAACTATGAATCCTTTGCTCTGGATTGGTTATACTAAAATTGATTTCAAAAGCAAGACCATAAGCAGATAAATTAGTAGTATTAGGATTTTCTATATAAACATCTACTATCAAGCGCATTTTATGCTCTTCCACATATTCTACATCCCTAAATTGGGTCTCCATTACAAAGGGACTATTTGTAGTATTAATAATACTAGAAGCTTCATTCATTTTCCCATAATTAAGCCAAATAGCTCTTGGATCATTAAGATCAATTATTCCATTGCCACTACCATCAATGTGCTTTAAATTGGGAGTTGTTTCCCCTTCCCAATCTAAACAAGCCTGTCCTTCCCAATTAAAAGAGGCATCAAAACGAGCTGGACCAGTCTGCCCAAATGCTAAGGCAAAAGGTAATAGATCGTATTGATTAACGATGCGATCTTGATTAAAATCTCCTGGCCAGACACAATCATCATCAACAAATACATCAATAGAATCTGTTTCTGTATTTCCACATTGATCTACAAGTCTAAGCCAATATTCTCCTGTTTCATTGATTGTTACACTTGGTGTATTGGCGATAAGCATTCCTTGAAAAAACCATTCATAAGTTTGCATGTCATTTAGTCCAGCATCAAGCACAGTTGTCCCTTCGCAACCTTGCAGGGTGCTATCTAAATTTAAATCATGGGCATTAGCATAAATTACTATATTTTCTTGATGGCTAGTAACACAACCATTATCATTTGCTAATAAGGTAAGGATATAATTTCCTGCTTTTGAAAAAACGTATTCTAAATTGGTAAGATCTGACACGGTAAGCCCGTCAATTTGCCATTCATAAATAGTATTGTCATCAGTATTGGTGCTGGTATTGGTGAAGCTTAGGAGATTTGAAGTGCAGAAAACATTATCGTTTGGAAGGGAAAAGTCAGCAGTAGTTGTGATGGTATCTTCTGCATGTAACTTGGCAAGCCATATATCTGCTTTCGAATTATGACCGTTTTCGTCATACCCGTAATAAGCATAGGAGTATCCACAAATAACATAAGCTCCATTTTCAGTCACTTGGATGGCATGTGCATAATCTTCCTCTGTTCCACCTAAGCTCCGTTCCCATAATATTTCTCCCTGACTATCATCCATTTTAATAATCCAAGCATCAAAATCTGATAAATCACCCGATTCTGAGTATCCACAAACAATATAATTGCCATCCGTAGTAGCTTGAATATCAAGCCCTACATCTATTGAACTTCGCCCTATACTTTTTTCCCATACTATTTCTCCTAAACTATTAAGTCTAACAACCCAAATATTCCAATCCCCATAGCTGCCATCACTCACATGTCCATCATTAGACCCTGTTTGTCCACAAACAATATAACCACCATCTGCGGTGACTTGAATGGCTCTTGCCTTATCTCTTCTGGTTCCTCCTAAGTTACGATCCCATAATATCTCCCCTGAACTATCTAGTTTAACAAGCCAAATATCTTCCGTTCCGAAATTCATACTCACATCTCCATCATTGGAAAATGTGTATCCACAAACAATATAACCACCATCTGAGGTCAGTTGAATAGAGGTTCCAGTATCCGCCTCACTTCCACCTAAACTACGCTCCCACAATATCTCGCCTAAACTATCCAATTTAACAACCCATATATCCCTACCACCATAATTAACACTTACATCTCCATTACTAGACCCTGTATACCCACAAACAATATAGCCACCATCTGAAGTAACTTGAATAGCATTTCCAATATCATTTTTACTTCCTCCTAAACTGCGTTCCCACAATATTTCTCCAAAAGCATCCAATTTAACGATCCATATATCTCGATTTCCATTATTATGGCTTACATCACCATCACTAGATTCTGTGTATAAACATAATATATAACCACCATCTGGCGTGGCTTTAATAACCTTACCATAATCATTACCACTTCCCCCTAAACTACGCTCCCATATTAATTCCCCTAAATGACTTACTTTTGCTATCCACACATCTCGCCCTCCAAGATTACTACTTACATCTCCATCATTAGAGTCTGTCTCCCCACATAAAATATAAGCTTCATCTTCCGTAAGCTCTATGGAGTACGCAAAATCTTTATTACTCCCCCCTAAATTTATCTCCCACTCTACAGAAGGTGTCCAACCACAAACAAAATCATAAACCCTGATGTCAGTACAATAACTAGCAGAACCACAAACATCAGTTATTGTCAAACAAACATTATAAGTCCCCTCTTCAGCATAGGTATGTATTAAATGATCCCCTGTACCTATTTGCCCATCTCCAAAATCCCAGCTATAACTACTTGTAATCAAAACATCTGCACACAACTCTACTTCCAAATTATTATTGATATAGCTGAACTTGGTATCAGGAAACGTATTAACCACTATCGTCTTACTATAACTTGCCTTACAATTTTCTCCATTACCTACCTCTAGTGTAATCGTGTATATACCTTCCTCAATAAACGTATACGTAAAGTCCTTTGTATTAACTTGTAGTTCTCCATCTATATACCATTCAAAGTGTGTTGCCTCCTCACTAGAATCATTAGTAAAATTAATAGTTGCCCCTTCACATATAGTATCCTCAACAGCCATAAAACTAGCGATTAAATGACAACCAATAATGCTAAAATTAGCATCACTTTCATCCTTAATGTAATTATTACCTGCATCTCCCACACGTACTAATCCTAAATTAGTTGATATATTAGGAAGCACCCAATCATAATTATTCGAGTTATTGGTTTGATTAATAATTGGTATCCAATTCACTCCATTATCAATAGAATAAGCCAATTGAACCTCCTCAATATCTCCTGTATTCGCCCAAGTAATGTTTACGGTATCTCCTTGATAAAAAGTTTCTCCACCATTAGGACTGATAAGCTCAATTTCATTACTATTAATCGAACAATCACTAGGTCCAACCCCTACAGCACACCAAGCAGCCAGTACCTGATTGACCTCATTGGAATTTTCGCCATATAAATCAATCGCTGCTTGGATAGCACCAATTCTTGCATCTGCATATTGGGCAGTAGAAGTCAAATAAGTTGTTAAACTTCTATAAACAATGGCTTCGGCAGCATCCCAACCAATAGCATCAATAGTATAAGTCTGTCCATTATCATTTGTTCCAACTCCTCCTTCCACTAATAAATAAAACCAATAATTTTGTACACCACTATTCGTATGCACACCGCCATAATCACTATTTCCATGCTCCCAATAATCTCCTAAATAAGTATCAGGTTGTTGATTTAGGGCTAATGTGGAGTTAGGTCTTGCCATATTTCTTATACCATGTGAATGATTAGGTGTCACTTTTCCACCAATATACCAATCGGCAAAAGAAGCTTTATTTAGAACGGTTTCTGCAACATGAAACTCCAAAGATTTGCCCAAAATATCACAAAAAGACTCATTCAAAGCACCTGATTCTCCCCAATAAACTAAATTGCTAGAATATTGAATTAAGGCGTGTGTCCATTCATGCCCAACAATATCCAAACTGGTTAGTGCTGTACGCTTAGACTGGTCTCCATCTCCATAGCTTGTCCAGTTACCATTCCAAGACGCATTATTATTTGCTTCTCCAAAATGAACAAAACTTTGCATGGTTCCCCCTAAATCATCATAACTATTGCGATTGTATTTATTGGCCAAATAATCCACAACTTGCTCACTTCCCCAATGAACCGCAAGTGCTATAGAATCTTCATCAAAATGTTTGTCAGCACTCCAAATATCACTAGTTGAATAATTCCATGTCCCTTCACAATCATAAGTTATTATATCTACCCCTTCCCTATTCTCTCGTAAACGATAAGTATCATCTATAATATTTGCTATAATATCTACGGAAGGTTTATTCGTATAGGCTGCATGAGCTGTACAAGCAATATCGTCTGTATGGCAAAGCCTATTTACAGTCTTAATAATATCCCCATTATAAGCATTAACATAAATATAAGCTCTTTGTAGCGGACTTACTGCAAAAATATCTACTTTATAAGCGAGTTGATAATTTTCAGGATTTGATGCTTGTATTAAATTTGAAGGAACAATAACCAAACTAGGCTCAGGATAAAAAGTAGCTGCTTCATTTTCTGTGGTTTGTTGAAGCATTTTTTCATAAGTGTCTACTTCCCAAGCATACTTTTCTGCCTTAATATAATTTTTTGCTTTTTCAATTGCTGCTGTTACACTAATTTGTGCTTTCGTATCCATATTTAGACCATAAACCAAATGTCCATTAGCCTTTTGTACTGCTCCATCTTTTTCATGTATGATCCATTCAGCCCCCTCAATAGGAATAGTTTTATAAAACTGTTGACAATGAAAATGCTTAAATCCTAATTGATCTTGCTTTTCTCGTTTTACCTTCAACTCTTCTACTTTACTTAAGCCCAATAAATACTTATCAGTTAATAAATCTTCAGTACAAATATTGGCATCTTTTTTAAAGGAGAGCCATTTAGAGGAACCATCTTCAGCTAAATTTAAATAAGGCATTAGCTTACTATAGTTCGTAGCTTGCAAAAAGATTGGACTAATCAATAACAATAATAAACAGAATGTAAAATTTTTCATAAAAAGGCAATAATTAATAATTAAACAATAGATTCAAATGTGAATTTTAAAGAGTTTTAGGCTAACAATAGATCAAACATTTATAAAATATTATCAAGAATTGCCAAGCCATTAGTAGTAATCAAACTTATAAGATTTGACGGATTACTTTTTCTCAAATATTTAGTGATAGATTAAAAATAAACTCAAGCATATCCTTTATTGCTAACCCATCACTTATCAAAATTATATTATTTACTAAGGAGAAAAAAGGATAAAAAAAGAGCATTTTTAAAACAAAAAATAGCTAGACTAATCAAAAAAGCAATATGCGAAAAAGCATAAAGTGATAAAAAACAGGCTTTTATAAAAAATATTTTAAATAAACTATCTTAGATTTACACCTCCTTTGTTAATTTTAATTATATTCATAGTAAAAAATGCAGGAAACGAGCCTTATCAAAGTTTTAAAAATGCTCACTACCGAAGAATTAGAAGCATTTAGCCATTATGTCAAAAGTCCTTTATTTAATAAAAATAAGAATTGCATCAAATTATTGGAATTGTTAAAACCTGCTGCCCCAGATTACAGTAGTGCTACCATTGAATCTAAGCAGATAGCAACTCAACTATTTAAAAAAGGCAATAATCCACTTGCCTCCTTACGTACTGCCACTTCTACATTATTAAAATTATTGCAAAACTTTCTCGCATTTCAAAAATATCAAAAAGACAATTTTTATCAAGACAATAGCTTACTAGAAGCCTTACAAGAAAAGAATTTACCTAAATTAGTAGAAAGAAATTTAAAACGTATTGAATCTACTTATTTCACCCTAGAAAAATCACCCACTCATTATTATGAAAGATACAAAATCACAGAATTCAAGATTACCTTCCAAAAAAGTTTTCCTGAATTAAAAAGTAAAGCTCAAAATCTAGGTTACTCCCCTGCCTTAGAGGATTTTTACACTTATAGTTTATGGAACAAATTAGAATATTGGGCTTTTATTTTAAATGACCTGACTACTGGACGGAATACCAATTACAATCAAAATTTACTAGAAACAACAATTGTTGAAGCCCAACAATATGACCTCAATGCCTATCCAGATATACAATTATGGTATTTTCTAGTTTTATTATTGCATACTAATGATAATCAATACTTTACGATGCTAAAAAAACGATTAGACACCAAATGTCAAATCAATATTTCCCAAGAAAACTTAGGGCAGGCCTATACTATGCTTATCAATTATTGTAATCGAAAAATAGTTGATGGCGCATTAAATTACCAATTAGAAATGTTTCATTTGTATACCCAAATGATAGAAAAAAAGCTCTTGTATATTGGCAATTATATTCCTGCTCGACACATTAAAAATATTGTAAGTGTAGGACTAAAATCTAAAGCCTTTGAGCAGACCCGAAAGTTTATTGAAAATTATAAAACAGAAGTTGACCCACAAATTCAAGAGGGAGTCTATCATTTCAATCTAGGAGCCTGGCATTTCTATCAAAAGCAATATGACCAAGCCCTAGAACATCTGATTCAAGTAGATAAAATTGATGTTTATTACGACCTTGACTCCCAAGCCCTCCTCCTAAAAACCTACTACGAATTAACCGATTCCAATGCTTTGCTTTCTTTTATAGGGAGCTATAAAAATTTTGTCAAAAACAATAAAAAAATCCCCAAAAACCGCCAAAAAGCCTACTTGAACTTCATTAATTTGACGATGAGTTTATTTAGAATCAAAGCCTTATATGGCAATAAATCCCCCCTCACCCTAAAAGCAAAAATCCAAAAAACCGAGCCGATCAGTGATAAAGCTTGGTTGTTGGAAAAGGTGGAGGAATTAATTCAAACACTATAGGGACAAGACATACCTTGTCCCAAAATTCATCCACCTTGTCACACAGTTTGCTTCCCTTATTCCCAAATTTATCCATCTTGTCCCCTACGTCCTACGTTTGTCCACTATTTTATCACCTTATAAGCATACACTTCTACACCTATATGAAATTGTAAAAAGTACATTCCAAGTGGAGTATCTGGTAAGGCGAGGCTTAAAGCATGCTGACCTTTAGTTCCTCCATTAGAAGTAATAAGATTTATAGTATCATTACTTATCGAATAATCACTAGGTCTAATCCCCACAGCACATCAAACAGTTCAAATGGGAGATGAGAGAAATACTCAATTCCATTTTTTATATCGCCAAAAGTCGTAAAGTACGTAAAGCCGCCAAGCGTTCCCCTGATACTAGTGTTGGTATCTTAGACGCTCAAGCCATTAAAACAACTGCATATGACAGTATAAAAGGCTTTGATAACTGGAAGAAAATCAATGGTTTAAAACTCTTTATGACTTGTGACATAGTGCTTCATGGTTTTTTATAAAAGTACAGCTTTCTGGACAATTTTAGTAGACTTTGTTAACCTTAGCTTCTTGCAATTCACAGCCTAATCAACCATATCTATAAACCATTCCTCAAATCAGAAATTGCAATAATGAAAACTAAAACGTAAATTCGCTTTCCTTGTCAAATAATTATGAAAAACAATAGTCTTTATCTTGTGTTTATCACTTAGTAACAA
>JAHDFT010000221.1 GCA_020628015.1 Bacteroidota bacterium | reverse complement strand
ATTATTATTGAACATCACTAAGTGCTGAATACCTACAAGAACTATGCAAGCTTTAAGCAAACAAAACTCTTTTAAAAAAGAATGACAAATGTAGTAAAATTCAGAGATTATTTGTATTTATAATCTCTTTTTTTATACTACTTATTTATCTCTGAAAATCATTTTACATATCAACATATATCCCTATTATTCTAAAGTCTCTACTTATCCTTCATCACTTTAATGTAAAACAAATCCTCCTCAAATTTGACCTTCTTCGTCTTCTTCATTTTCACCTTCGTATCTTGCCATTCCGTTGTTGGATTCAGCCAAACGCTATTTCCTTTACGGTCAATGTATTTTACAGGCATATCGAACCCCTCTACATCAGCATCCCATTTATAACTCAACATTTTACCTTTGCTATCTAATTTATATTTTAATACAGGGATATTAGGATGCTTTAAATATTGGTCAAAAACACGATCCAGTTTTTTACCAGACTTACGATTAATATACTGCACAATCGTATCCGTATTAACAATAGTATTTTCAAAATCTTTCAATAAGCCTTTAATAATTCCTTCCTTCCAAACCTCTTCATTATCCACAATATGACGAACTGTATTCAAAAACAACATCCCTTTACTATACATATCTCCACTCCCCTCTTTATTCACATTATAAGGGCCAATAATTGGCCGTTCATTACGAATACTTGGCTTTTTCGCATTAATGTACTCCAATGCCTTATCATAACCATATAAACATTCGACATATAGAGACTCCGAATAAGTACAAAAACCTTCGTGAATCCACATATCCGCAATATCATAGGAGGTGATGCTATTCCCCCACCACTCATGACCTGCCTCATGAATAATAATGTAATCGAAATCCAAACCAATACGAGAATAATCCATTCCAGCATAGCCCGTCAAATACTTATTGCCATAAGCAATCGCACTTTGATGCTCCATACCCAAATAAGGCGTTTCTACTAGCGCAAATCCATCCTCCCAAAATGGGTAAGGACCTAAAGCCTCCTCAAAACAAGCCATCATCGGTTTCACCTGCTTGAAATGCTCCTTCGCTGTTTCCAAATTATAGGATAATACATAATAATCTAAATCCAACTTACGTCCATCTGCTCCTTCAAATACTTCGGAGAAATGAGTATAATCACCAATATTTAGAGAGACATTGTAATTATTGATTGGATAACTGACAAACCATTCAAATATCGAATTATCAAAATCTTCTCGCTGACTTCTCATATTACCATTGGCGATACAGGTTAGACCCTTGGGAACTGTACAGGTAATGAGCATACTGTCGGGTTCCTCACTTTGGTGATCCTTATTCGGCCACCATACACTCGCCCCCAAACCCTGACAAGCTACACCAACCCAATCCTTTCCTTCTTCATCTTTTTCCCACACAAAACCACCATCCCAAGGTGCATTCTTCGCAATCTGTGGCTGTCCTTCATAAGAGATGGTCAAACTTTGTAAACTGCCTACCTCTGCCGTTTCCCCTAATTCAATAAAAATAGCATTATGCTCTCGTTTGTACTTTAACTTTTCCCCCTTATACAAAATACTATTTACCTGTAAATTATCAAATAAGTCAATTTGCATGACATCCGACTCCTCCAACACCTTATAATAAATTTTATTATATCCTTCAATATACTTTTCATCGACAAACACCTGCACATGCAAATCATAATAATGCACATCAAACCATGAACGTAGCTCACTCAATGTACCTCTTAAGCTATCCGCCCTAGTAAATTTGTCCTTTTCCTCCATTAATTGTGCCTCTACAGTTCCATTCGTCATAGTCAGTAGACCAATCAATAATAGACTTATTCTAAATATGTTTTTCATAATATCAATTTTAGCATTCCATTGATCAATATACAAAAAAAAGCAGTAGTCTATAAATAATCTTATCAAAGACTACTTATAGACTACTGCCTCCATGAACATCTTATGATGTATTTATAAGTGTTCACTATTATCTTTACTTAACAAGATAAAGCATTGGCCTTACAGCAATAATTCATTACTGTTCTCTGCTTTAGTAACAAGCAAAAAACAAATTAGACCTATTTGTTCGGTTAATTTATAGCTAGACGAGGCAAAAAACGTAGACGATGCGAGCATCGGCGAGGAGCCTTTTAACGAAGTATAGCGACTAATTAAACAACAAGATGTCAGTTTATTTTTTTACTGTTATTTAGGGCTTGTTATAAAGACAATCTACTAGTATTTATTTTATTGTTCATAATAATAATAATACCAATATCAAGACAAGATATTGATATATATAATTATGACAATTCTTTCAACAAAGTATTAATTTCTTCTGCACGATTATCCAAACCAGCTTCACCTGCATACATTGCAGCCTTGGTTGCATAATCTCTAGCAGATTCTAAATCATCTATGTATTGTGCATTTTTAGATTTGAGTAGATAACTCAAGCACAAACCAGATTTAGTCTCTGTTTTTTCAAAAAATCGGATTGCAGTACCTAAACTAATATTAGAAAGGGTTCTATTAGGATAAGTCTTTCTTTCTGTATAAAAGCGAGCAATCTGATAGTAGCAGTAACCTAAAATTTCACGGGCATCAACCTCATTCCCCCATTTTTCCTTACGTCCGCTTACCATGTTATCAATAAACAAAAGCATCTGCTTTCCTAGTTCGTGGTGATGTTCAGCCACGACTCTTAATAGAGAAGGAATTGGATTAAACTGCTTATCTCTATTACTTCTAGGTAGATAGAATCGTATTTTGTTGAATAAGCCCTTTCCATAGCGATCTAAATAAGGTCGAATATTTCGATAATTAGATACTAATTGGAAGAAGCTTACCAAAGTACGAATATCAGAGCTTTTCATGAAGCCTGGTAGATTTCTTCGGAGTAGGCGCAACACTTTTCTGGCATCACTCTCCATTTCTAATCGGAAGTAGATATAGAGGAGCTTATTAAAGTGATAGATGTTTTTGAGCTGCTCTTCTCTAAAAAGCAAATCTTGAGGCATTTCTCTGAGCAAGTATCGGAGGTGGTTGTCATGGAGACCAGTTAAACCAGCAATGAAAATTAAGCGAGTAGCATAGTTGCTTTGCTCAATCTTTTCAGAAAAAACTTCAGGAGTAATTTGTGCAAACAATTCCTTCCCTTGTTCTGCATCAACTGCATTAAAGGTATCAATTGCCATACACAAACGCTGTAAATTCAACTTTTTTAACCCTTCGGCTATCTCCTCTATAGTGTTTTCTGTCAAAATTTGAGAAGCTTGTTCTTGGTCTAGATTCTTTAAACTGTTCAACTTATCAATAATTTTTCGTAAAAATAGCTAAAAAACTGAATAATCATATTTAGTACTGTAAAAAAAATAAATAATTTTTTTTACTCATCTTTCCCCTTTATCAGATGTGTGGTCAATGCCTCAAAAGATGACACATAGCCGTAAAAAATAGCAGTACGCTTTTAGACATCGTTATTCATTATACATACATACAAAAAACGAGTAGAAAATAGAACTACATTTTTTATAATACCCAATTAGGCTTACAAAAGTAAAAATTATTTTACTATATCAGCACAATTGTATTAGATATTCAACCTTACAAAGGTTTAGATATAATATCATTTATTATTTTACCTTACTAAGGAACAGTCAAAAAATAATTGTACTATTTTGATTGATGAATTTGACACTATACTTCGTTAAAAAGCCTCGCCAATGCCCTGCATTGCCTACGTTTTTTACCTTGTCTAGTGTCAAATTTCTCTAAGCCAAATTAAATTTGCACACTTATTTTTCACTCGTTCCTAAAAGGAAATAAGGATACACCTTATTCACTTTAAATCAGTTAAAATTTCTTATAAAAAAATCGAAAGGGATTATTTACTTATAATTCAATTGATTTCTTGTACTATAAGCTTTTTCCCACAAAAAAGAAAATATTTCCTAATTTGATTGTCGATTTTTAATTTTATTTGGTAGATTTTATGACTTCATTGGTTGAAAGAATGGAGTATTCGCCGTCAAAAATATGGGTTTGGAGATAGTACTCTTCACTTCAACATTAAAATATGCGAAAATACAATAAATCTTGCTAAAAGATGCTTTCTGAGTTACTTTTTTGATTGAGTAATGATAAAAAAATGAAATACAGATTGATCACACAATAAGACATTTACTTTTATCATTATCAAACATAGCATCATCCCAATTCTATAATACTCACCCCTGCCCCTCCATACTGTGGATCTTCATCTCTAACTGACTTTACTGCTTGATACCCTTTCAATAATTGTCGAATAGATCGTCTCAAAATACCATCCCCAATTCCATGAATGATTTTGAGTTCATCGACATTAAAGACCAAAGCTCGGTCAATTAATTCCTCTACAATTTTAAGGGCATCATTACGCCTTTCTCCTCTAATATCTATACTGCTCTCAAATTTACTCTTTTCTTCTAAAGAATTGTAAAAATTATAAGATGCTTTTTCTGCTTTTACAATTGGCTCGACCACCACCAGTTCTTTTGTTTTGGCTACTGTTTTAAGCGAGTCAAATTGTACTACAGCTTTATTTTTCCTTAACTCAATCACTTCCCCAATTTCTCGACCAGTACGCAAACGGACAAAAACGCCTTCTGTGACCTCCTCCTCTGAATCCTTATAATAGATATTGTCTTTCAACAACTCAATGGACTTGGACAATTTAATTTTGTCTTGTTTAACCTCCTCCTTAATTTTTTTTATAATTTGCTTGTCTTCCTTGTTTTCTTTCCATGTTCTCACCAAGGATTCAAACTTCCGATTGGATGCTTGTAATTGTGCTAAGGCTTTTTCTTCTGTTTGTAAAATAATCGTTTTTTTCTTTTTATCTAACTCTGCCTTCAACTTTTCATATTCTACTAGCAATTGCTCCAATTTGGCTTCTTTTTGGGTAGCAATTCGCATTTTTTCTTCTGCCTCTGCCTTTTCTTTTTGCAAATTAGTCAATAACTCATCAAATTCCTTATAATCCTCATCCACCTTGCTTTTAGCATTTTGGATGATTTGTTCACTTAATCCACTATTGGTTGCTAATTCAAAAGCAAAGGAACTACCAGGTTTACCCACTTCCAATTTATACTTAGGCGAAAGTGTTTTGTGATCAAAGGTCATACAACCATTGAAAATTCCTTGTATTTTGGAAGCATATACTTTTAGATTGGAATAATGGGTGGTAATGACTCCATAGCAGAAACGCTTATTTAAATGCTCTAAAATGGCTTCAGCAATGGCTCCTCCTAGGGCTGGATCTGTACCTGAACCAAATTCATCAATCAAAATCATGCTCTTTCCATCTGCATTTTCGGTAAAATGCCGCATGTTTTTGAGTCTGGAACTATAGGTACTTA
The DNA here is from genome assembly GCA_020628015.1 of Bacteroidota bacterium. Classification (GTDB taxonomy): domain Bacteria; phylum Bacteroidota; class Bacteroidia; order Chitinophagales; family UBA2359; genus JAHDFT01. Next base: position 3,453 of record JAHDFT010000221.1, on the reverse strand, counting down.
GGTCATTTTCGATGGATTGTTCATCACCAATATCTACATACATTTTGTGGAAAATGGTCATTACAGAATGGTCATTGACAGGTACCAATAGCCCACTTTGCAACATTAGTTGAATCAAACCAACTGTTTTGAGCAAAACTGATTTTCCACCTGCATTAGGTCCACTTACCAATAAAATACGGTCGGCTAGAGAAAGACTGAAGCTTAATGGAATGGTGTCCTTTTTTAAGGACTTATTTTTTAAGAATAGTAACGGATGTCGAGCGTTAAAAATCTCAACTGTTTTATCAGTAGAAATATGTGGTTGGTAGGCGTTTAGATCCCATGCTAGTAAGGCTTTGGCATGAATAAAGTCAAATAGTCCTAGTAAACGTTGATATTGTTTGAGCGATTCGGCATGTGGTCGGATGTCGTTGGTGAGTGCCTGTAAAATTTTGTAAATTTCTCTTTTCTCTGCTTGTTGCAAGGCTACTAGGTCATTACTGATCTGTAGTGTACTATCTGGCTCAATAAAAGTTGTTTGTCCTGTATTGGATTCATCATGTATAATTCCTCGTACTTTTCGTTTATACTCTGCTGATACCGCCAATACCCGTCTACCATTTCGAATACTCTCCGTTGTATCTGCCAGCCAGCCATTTTTTCTATATAATTTGACTTCTTCTACAAACTTCCGATCCAATTCTTTATAGCGTTGGTTCATCTGTCGTCTAATCTGCATCAATTCTTTGGAAGCATCTGGACGAATTTTACCTTCTTTATTAATCACCAACTTGATTCGATGGATCAACTCCCTACCAGAAATGACTCCATCTAATAATTTAAATAATTCTTTGTATCGTTCTTGTCGAGTATCACTATCTTTAAAATAACGCAATAAGGCATTAACAGCTTCTAAGACCTTATAAATTCTAAATACTTGATCTTCAGATAAAACAGTATTTTTCACTTCTAGGAAAGATAGCTCATCCTTTAGGCTGAGGTAATTGTCGATGGGAAATGGCTGTTCCTCAACCATAATCAGCTCTTTCATTTCCCTAGTTTGCTTCAATAAACGTTCAATGGAAGCTGCATCTGTTAATATTTTGATCCGATCTACAAAAGCCTGTCCTAGAGGGCTTTTACATTTGGAGGATAGAATAGTAAGTAATTTATCAAATTCTAGTTTACTAAAAAAATCCTTTGGATAACGATCAAAACGTTTTTTGTTACGCTTGTAATATTCCATACTTTCTCCTGCTCTGTTTCTATGTGATATGAAGTAAAGATTTTAGATAGGTCTATTTAGATTTCTTATTGTGGTGACAGACCAGTATTAAATAGACTAAAAAAGGGAAAAAAGTTCATTAGTAACAGTAAAAAAATAAATCCTCGTTACTTAGGCAGCAAATTAAATAGCAAAATAGACCAAAATAAATACAGTTTACTTTGGTCTATTTTACAATCAGTCTATTCTGAAAATGAAGTTTGAAATACAATATTGCCCCACTTTAATTAGGAACAGTAAAAAAATAAATTTTATTTTGATTGATAAATTTAACCCTATACTTCGTTAAAAAGCCTCGACAATACCCTGCATTGCCTACGTTTTTTGCCTCGTCTAGGGTCAAATTTCCCTAATCAAAACTGTAAACTTATTTTTCACTTGTTCCTTACCATCTTTTGCCCAACATTATTTTTAAATAAATATTGGCAAAAAAGAGTTGATTATCTTCGGTTAACATAATCGGAATGCGCTTTGCATATACATTCAACATGGCTCCGAATTCAAGAGCTTTGACATATTCATTATAACTAGCCCAATCAAAAACAAGTGCGACCTTTCCTTGTAAACCGGGCTGGATTTTAGTTTTACCAATACCTGTAAAAAAGCCTGATGCTCCATCAATAAATCGTTCATCTAGGAATAAGTTGGCATTTTCTTCTGTATAGGGTTCACTTCTAATATCTCGGTTGGTGCCTGGAAAAAACTCGTAAATTATATCTAAATGATAAGGTTTGACTAAACCAATAGAAGCACCTCCCATATACATCCAATATACTGCTACCCCACTCTTTTTACCTTTGTCAGCAATGGTTTTCACTCGTCCAATACTGGCATTAAGATTGAGGAATGTATTTTCTTTTCCAAAGGCAAAGCGTCTTGCATTAGGGATACTTGCAGAATAAATGCTCTGTTGGCGGACTTCTTTGGGATGTCGCACATCCATAATCTCAAATTCGTAGAGCGTTTTCTTAAAAATACTATGTATTTTTGTATAATTGGCAGATAAGCCAAAGCCATTGGTATGTAGCTTGAAGCCTACTGCAAATTCTTTATTAAAAACGACATCATCGTAATTTAAAGCTGCTCTACTACTCTGCGCCAAAGTAATCTGGTGAAAAGCAAGTGTGAGCAATAAGGTGATTAATATGGCTTGTGCTTTTTTCATCTTTTTCTTTTTAAAGAACAGTAAAAAATAGATTCACATTTTGATTTTAATTAACCATTTTGTAAACTTATTTTCCACTTGTTCCTGAGATAGAGTAGATTGGTGATCAAATGATCTAGTTCACCATCTTTGAAAATGAAAACGTAGAGAAATTGTAATGGTTCATTCCATTCCTTTCCTAAATATACTAAAAATAATACAAAATGACTAGTTCAATTACTTATGAAGGAAGCTTGCGGACACAAGCAATGCATTTACGTTCTGGAACAGTAATTATTTCTGATGCGCCAACGGATAATCATGGCAAAGGGGAAGCATTCTCTCCTACAGATCTGACTGCAACTTCCTTAGCTTCTTGCATGTTAACCATTATGGGCATTAAAGCGGATAATAGTGATTATAGTATAGATGGGACAAAAGCAGAAGTGAAAAAAATTATGGTTTCCAATCCTAGAAGAATTGGGGCAATTGAGGTAAAAATTACTTTTCCTGCAAATAATTATACAGATAAGACTAAAAAAATACTGGAACATGCAGCTCTAAACTGCCCTGTGGCACTTAGTTTAAGTGAAAACATTGAGCAAAGAGTGAATTTTGTTTACACCTAAATAATAGTAACAAAATATCGAACAGACTATAGAAGACCGAATGAAAAATAAGCTTTCACTCCATCTCCTATAGTTCATTCTTTACTATTTTATTTACTAGCATCTAGGTTCTGCTTCTTGCTCTATTTCATATAAATCCATATTTTGATTGGCTGGACAACCATGCCCTCTGTGACAAGAGCTGAATACAACTGCCATTAATGCACATGCAACAAATGCTCCTGCTATTTGCTTTTTGATTTTTAAATAGTTCATAATGATTAGTGTTTAATTAGTATACAGTCATTTCCTAGTAAATGCTGCATCTATTGTTATTTAGTAACAGTCAAAAAATAATTTCCTTATTTTGATGGATAACTTTAACCCTATACTGCGTTAAAAAGCCTCGCCAAGGCACTGCATTGCCTACGTTT
>JAHDFT010000220.1 GCA_020628015.1 Bacteroidota bacterium | reverse complement strand
TGTACGCACCTGAGTTTACTAGTCATTCGGAGGGGGTGAGGGTGAGGGTGAAGTAAATTTTCTCGAAAGTATTGAGGAATTAAGAGGCAAATAAAGAAGTATAATGCTTTCAATTTCCCCTTTAATTTCTTAGCACCAGATTAAAAATGAGTGTACAATTTTGATTAGTCAAATTTGACAATTAGACGAGGCAAAAAACGTAGACCATACAGGGCATTGGTAAGACCTTTTTGATGCCGTAGAGCCACATTGTAATACGGCTCTACAGCATCAAAAAGATATAATACCTTCCTTTTCCTAATGAAAAATAATATGCAATACCCCCAAAGAACTCAACAAACCCAAGCCAATCAACATAATCTGTCGGGAATAGGCGGTGAAGTATGCTTTAGGTGATTTCATGCCATGTTGTATAATGGATGGAACGGCAATAATCGCAAAGGCAATTAAAATCACAAACATCGCACGCACAAAGTAATTCATCTCTGGGAAGAAATACTTTAGAATCAAGTGTAAAGGTATCGTGAAAAGGAAGGCGAATAGACCGATGCGGTGATTGGGTAATATTAAGAAGGCGCAGGCGCAGATGATGGCTACAATACCACAGTTGACATAGTAGCGAATTTCATTTAGCGTATGTGTAAATGCGGCTTGTGGGTCTAGGAATTTGACATAGAGGAGGTAAAAACCCATGCAAACACCTGTAATAAGTGTCACCACAATCGTTTTTCTGGCTGCTTCAACTACTTGTCGGTCGGTTGCCTCTGGATTGATGTATTCTTTATAAATGTCTATAGAAAATAGTGTGGCTAAGGAGTTAAAGACGGAATCTACTGTACTCATTAAGGAGGCAAATAAGGCGCAGAGGATTAAGCCTCTGACTCCAGCAGGTAAATACTCGGTAACAATATAAGGGAAGGCTTTGTCTGGCTCGGCTAGTGGATTGTCAACCAAAATACCTGCTAAAGCGATACCTGGAATAATAATGATTAAAGCCATATAATACTTCAATAACCCCCCGACCATTAAGCCGATTTGGACATCTTTTAGGCTGCGTGCAGCTAAGGAACGTTGTACAACGGATTGATTGGCACACCAGTAATTGATATTGAGTAGGAACATCCCTAGAATGCCTATCCAAGGGAGTTTTTCGTGATCGGCGGGTAAGTGGAGGTGCATTAATTCGGGTGTTTTGCGGTACAATTCACCCCAACCTCCCAAATAATAAATAGCGGTAAACAACATAATCGTCCCTCCACCAACTAAAATGACAAACTGTATTATATCCGTTCGTACCACCGCACTCAATCCACCATAATAGGTATAGGTAGCGGAAATCAAGCCCAAGACCACCATAATCGAGCCTACCCGTACTAGTCGATTATCGGAAATAAACATTAACATATCTGTAAAAACCAATTCGGCAGCATAGGCACCCCAGAAAAGGGCTGCTCCTAGAATTACTGTAGAAAACAATAATAAATTAGCAACAGAATAGGCTAAAGCGACCCATTTTCCCAGCCGCTTTTTAATGAATTGAGTGACGGTAATCACCTTGTCTTTCCAATATAAGGGAATAAAAATGAAGGCAGCGAACCAGAGTCCCTGCATGGCGTTGATCTCCAAATTGGCTTGTGCTAATCCATAGAGATAGGCAGAACCCATCATGCCCATAAACTGATAACCCGAAATATTGGTCGCAATCGTAGATAAGGCAATCGAAGGCCAACGAAGGTTTCGAGAACTCAAAAAATATTCCTCTCCTGAAATATCCATACTCTTCCTGCCCGATAAGGCTACAAGGACAATGGTAGTGAAGTAGGCAATGACAATGATTAAGTCTAAAATCATGTGGCTTGGATTTAGTTAAAACCCAGCCACTCGTTCATTATACTTTCGTAATTGTTTTAAAAAGACACTTAAATCCTTGGGCGGTGGTGCTTCAAAATGGAGTGGCTCTTGGGTTAGTGGATGTTGAAAACTTAAAGCATAGGCATGTAAAGTAATGCGAGAAATGATGGGACGTTCCACCTCATACTTTTTAACATTATAATGCCTTTTGACCGAAGATAATAAAAACTCCTTATTTCTCCCATAAATCGAATCAACTGCTAATGGATAACCGATAGATTTAAGGTGAATTCGGATCTGGTGCATTCGTCCTGTCTCAATTTTTACCCTCAATAAAGCAAAATTCTGGAATTTCTCAATCACCTTGTAGCTGGTAAAGGCTCTTTTCCCATATTGCTTATCCACCTTCATCGTTCCTCTAGCTATTGGATTTTCAATAATTGGCAGGTCAATGTCTCCTGTGTCATGTGGTGGCACGCCATCCACTACCGCCCAATATATTTTTTCAATCGTTTTTTGGCTAAATTGTCTGGAAAGGGCTTTATGGGCGGCTTTTGTCTTAGCAAAAATAATCATCCCACTTGTTTCTCTATCAATCCGATGCACTACCAAAATATTTCTGCCTCCGTTGCCTCTTTTGAGGTAATCTTTGAGGTTAAAAAGATCAGGATTATAACGATCAGGAATGCTCAATACATTCGCAGGCTTATTGACCACGATTAAATCGTCGTCTTCGTAAATAACTGTAGGTCGTTGTTTTTTCATTTTTGTATAACGGGGTTTATGCTTGGTAAGTTCATATAATGTACCACTCAAAACAATTGATACACCACCAAAGCCGCCAAATAAGCCAATACCGTCATACCAATAAATTGAAGTATGGGCCATTTCCAGCTATTGGTTTCTCGCTTCACAATCGCTAAGGTACTCATACACTGCATGGCGAATGCGTAGAAGATCAATAAGGAAAGGGCGGTAGCTAGGTTGAAACGTCTCTCACCTGTTGCAGGATTGATTTCTGAGGTCATTTTTTGTATAATCGTCTCATCCGAAAAATCTTCACCAACGCTGTAGATGGTGGCTAGGGTCCCAACAAAGACTTCTCTTGCTGCGAAGGAGGTGATTAAGGCAATACTGATTTTCCAGTCATATCCCAAAGGTTTGACTATCGGTTCAATGGCTTTACCCATTATCCCTGCAAAGGAATTTTCTAGGTGAAAGGCTTGTACTTGCTTGTCCAATTCCTCCTCCGATAATTGTTGGGCATTCTGAATGCTTGCCTTATAATCTTCGGTTCTTTGTTCTAATTGATTGGGACCAAAGGAAGCCAATACCCATAACACTAAAGAGATGACAAAAATAATTTTTCCAGCCTCCCAGACAAATGTTTTGACCTTAGCCCAAATGGTATATACCACTTCTCGCCAGTTGGGCCAGCGATAATTGGGCATAGCCAATACAAGATGACTCATGCCTGTTTGTGGTAAAAATCGGTTGATTAGGGCGGCACTTAATACCGCAGCTAAGGTACCGAGTAAATATAAACCTAGTAAAACCAAGCCTTGTAAATTGATGCCTGGCAGAACGGAGGTAGCAGGAACAGCGATGGTAATAAGGATGGCGTAGACAGGTAGGCGTGCGCTACAGGTCATGAAAGGGGTGACTAGGATGGTTAATAGCCGTTCTTTGGGATTTTCGATGGTACGTGCTGCCATGATTGCAGGAATCGAACAGGCTAAACCAGATATAAGCGGTACGACACTACGCCCACTTAGTCCAAATTTTTGCATGAGTCGATCCATTAAAAAAACGACTCTTGCCATATAACCACTTCCTTCCAATATGCTTATAAATAAGAATAGTAAAGCAATCTGAGGAATAAAGATCAATACCCCACCAATACCAGGAATAATTCCTTCTGCAACTAAACGGCTCAATAAACCCTCTCCGAAAGTTGTTTTCACCCAATTACTTGCAGTAGAAAACAAAGCATCCATTAAATCCATCGGCCAAGCAGACCAACTAAAAATGGCTTGGAAAATAAGGAATAAGACTCCAATAAAAATAAGATACCCCCAAAAAGGATGAACGGTTAAGTCTTCCAATCGACTCAACCAGTTATTTTTAGCTGCTTTTGTTGTTGTTTGAAAAAGTGGAGCAGCTAGTTTTTGAACATGTGCTTTGCGCTTTTGTAGATCGGAAATGATCGACTCCTTACTAGCATGAACCGTAGATATTTTGGCTTTATCAATAGCTGATTCATCTAGTTGAAATTGTTGTTTGATCCAAGAGCGAAAGCCATTTCCCCCATGATGATTCAACTGCTCTGCGGAGCTGTATTGGCTCCTAAAAAAAGCAATTGGCTCCCTAAAGTCTTGTTTAATAATCGCAGATTCCAGTTCAGGTAGTCCTTCTGCACTTCTGGCATTTGTAGTTAATACAGGTATGCCTAATCGACTCTGTAAAGCCTTGACATCAATTTGAATACCTTGTTTCTCCGTCTCATCCATCATATTTAATACAAAAATGATGGGATAACCCAAGTCAGCCACTTGTGAATAGAGCAATAAAGCTCTCTCCAAATGTGGAGCTTCTGCTACATAAACTAATCCATCATAAGTTTGCGCCTTTTTAATTAATTCTCGCAAGACGACTACTTCATCTAAAGAACTAGGATAGAGGTCATAAACGCCAGGTAAATCGGTGACAGTAATGGAGGATTCCTTAGCTAAAGGGCCTGTTTTTTTGTCAACGGTTACACCAGGAAAATTACCTGTTTTCTGACGTATTCCAGAGAGTAAATTAAAGAGGGTACTTTTTCCAGAATTTGGATTCCCGACAAGAGCTATATTGAAGTCTTTCATATGATTAATAAAGGGTCTATTATTATTCTAAATGATGGATTAGAAATAAACTACTGATCTACTTGAACTAGAATGCCTTCCGCATCTTTTTTTCTAATGATGATTTGTTGACCATTTCCTTCTATACATATCGGTCCATTGAAAGGAGCCTTGTATTTGAGTCGAATAGTCTGTTGAGTATCAATCCCTAGAGAGAGTAATTTTTTTTTCAAGCCAATAGCTGAAGGAATTGCCAAAATACGTGCTTCTTGATGAAGCGGTAAATTCGTTAATTTCACTTGTTTAATTTTCTATTTGTGTGTAATACAATAGATATAATATCATCATTGCTTATTTAGACTAATTCTAAATAAGATACAAAGTTAATAGATTTTATGAAAGTAAATAATGAATCCAAATTTTATATTTAGGAATGGAAAAAATAGGTGGGAAATACTTCTACTATGGCCATGCTTTGCCCTTTTTGCCCAAAAAATAAATGCCCTTGAAATTCATCAAGGGCATAGGACATATATCTCATAGATTAGTTGAGATACAGTCCTTTAGTCGTTAAAACTGTAGAGTATTAACTACTCTACTTAGAATATCCTGCTTTTTAGTAACTGTTATCATGTGAGTTAGAGTTATTTTTATTATTTATTTCATAAGATTTCTACATAAATAAAAACAAGACTAAAAAACCTATATATATTTATCAAAAAAACCACCTATATTAATCTAAAAATAAACCTCCTATATTCTTAGAAAAATACAGCAAGCTATGATAACTTTTACTATAGTCTGGCTATATCTAATAAAGGATATTATTTTAATGGAATCAAATCGCCCTATTATATTTGATGGCGAGCAGCTTAGACAATACGGCTTAAGGCTACTAGCTCTGAAAAGTGCAACAATAGGATACGCATTTAAAAAGGGGATACCTGTACATGAAGGAGAAGAAATATTCTCCGTTTGTGTAGAAAAATGTCTTGTATTTTTGTTGAATGGGAAAATTACAGACGTTGAGAACTTAGAAAAACATTATTGGAAGATTGTGTTTTTTCAATGTTTGTCTTTTTTCAAAAAAACAAATAAAGCCAAAAAGGAAATCCCTTTATCAACACAATTTGAAGAAGCTATTCCAGATGAATCAACAGAACTAATTAATCAAAAAAAAGAAGAAGAAACTAAAGCTACAATCTTAAAAACTTACTTGGACAATATGGATGGTATTTGTCCTATTGTGCTTAGAAAAAAGTATCATCTAGGACAAAGTATACAGGAAATTGCAGAGGAACATGGTTGGAGTGACAATTATACACGCTTAGTATTATTTAGGTGTAGGTATAAGATTAAGGAAGCAATGAAGGAAAAAGGATTTAAAATCATTACAAAAAAGAAAAAACAGTAAAACATTGCTATAGTATAGTTAATATAGCTACTTACTAGTACAATAGACCTTAATAATCAAACTATACTTTACTCAAATCAACTGCTTAGATTATGTCAATTAAATCACATTTAACAGATTACTCAGAACATGGTAATAATATAAATAAAGAAATGGAAAGCTATTTCTATCTACATGATATTATTCATGCTTATTTGAAAGATGAATTAAGTAGAGCAGAGGTAGATAAAGTAGAAGAGCTTTTAAAAACGGATTCAGAATTTTATACTGAATTTTATGTAGATCAGTACATTGTCAATTATTTCAATCATTCAGATATAGTTAATGTACAAAAGTTGATTGAAGAAATAAGCAGTTCCCAAGATATTATTACACAAAAGGAATACCCCATAACAGAAATTAACAATTTAAAAAATGATGATTGGTTGGTTACTTTATTGAAAGACAATCAATTATACGATAATTTATTTACACAACTTCAAGCACAATATCCGCTAACCCCAGTACTAGAAAACAAGCGATCAGTAAGAGTGAAGTCCTTCTCTGCCAATAAGTTTATCAGTCCACTAGAAGATGAATTGTTTTTTAACCAACTCCATTTTCAATTTACCAAACCTCTGGAAGAAGCCACGCAAGTCATGTTATTTCAAGACCATCCTAAGCATTTTACCAAATTCATGATTCCCACACAAACAGAACAATTTAAATTTAATATCACCGATTTATCAACAGGTTTATATTATCTAACCATCAACTTAGAAGGCGTTCCTATTTCTAGAAGATTTTATGTTTGTAATGAAAAAGATATAGAAGAATTGGTATTGGGTGTTGTATAGTGATGGAAGCGTAATAAATTCAGTACAACAATAATATTGCAACTCTATTTTAATGCCTTGTCTTAGACTAAGAAACAGTAAAAAAATAAATGTCATTTTGATTGACAAATTTAAAACTATACTTCGTTAAAAAGCCTCGCTGATGCTCGCATCAACTACGTTTTGTGCCTCGTCTAGCTTCAAATTTCTCTAATCAAAACTGTAAACTTATCTTTCACTTGTTCCTAACTAATTTCAATCCACTTTATATAAATTATTTTCAATCCATCAGCAAATTTTCATGCCCACTATAAAACAAAAAACCTAATCATCTTTCATTGTGGAATTTGTCACTTTTATAGATAAAAAAGTGCATTTTATTGATAAAAAACATACTTTTGTAGCACAAAACATCGTTTTGTTGATAAAAATGCTCATTTCATAATCAAAAAACAGCATTTCATTGACAAAAAACCAAACTCAATATCGAATATTCTATATCCATTTTCCTTATCAAGTACAGATCCAGCTTATTAGTACCATCTCTGTACTTAAAAAATTGCAACCATGAGTTTATTTCAAAAATGTTATGACTACAAAAGAGTAGAGCAGGTTAAAGCCTTTGGTTTGTATCCTTACTTTAGACCTATTCAAGAAAGTGAAGGGCCTGTTGTAATGATGGAAGGTAGAAAGGTGGTTATGGCAGGGTCTAATAACTACCTAGGTCTCACCACACATCCTGCTGTTCAAGAAGCTGCCATCAAAGCAACAGAAAAATATGGAACGGGTTGTTCTGGTTCTCGTTTCTTGACAGGTACCATAGACCTGCACATTAGCCTAGAGCATAAACTAGCTAAATTTATGGGCAAAGAAGCAGCTCTTTTGTATAGTACAGGCTTTCAAACAGCACAAGGTGTTTTGGCTCCGCTCCTTAATCGTGGCGATTATCTGATCTCTGATGAGGAGAATCACGCCAGCATTATTGCAGGTGCTTTGATTGTTGGATCAAAAGCCAAAGTCTTGAAATACAAACATAATGATGTACAAGATTTGGAGCGTGTTTTACAAAGTTTACCTTTAGAAGCAGGAAAATTACTTGTTACAGATGGCGTTTTTAGTACTTTTGGCGATATAGCTCCTTTGAAAGAAATTAGCCAATTGGCAAAGACGTATAATGCTCAATTATTGGTCGATGATGCTCATGGTTTGGGCGTTATTGGTGAAGGTGGACGAGGAACAGCGAGTCATTTTGATGTGGTTGAAGATACCGATTTGATTATGTGTACTTTCTCTAAAACCTTAGCTTCTCTAGGTGGGTTTGTAGCTGGTCCTGAGCGAGTGATTAGCTACCTCAAGCACCACTCCCCTGCCCTCATCTTTAGTGCTTCACCAACACCTGCCTCTGTTGCTGCTGCTGATGCCGCTCTTGAACTATTAATCGCTCAACCAGAGTTAGTGAATAAATTACAACAAAACGCAGCTTATGTTCGCAATGGTTTAACAGATGTAGGCTATCAAATTCGGGAAGGACAAACGGCTATTGTACCTGTTAATGTAGGCGATGATTTTATGGCTTTTCAACTGTGGAGAATGCTTTATGATTCGGGTGTTTTTGTGAATGCCTTTATTCATCCTGCGACACCAAAGGGACAGCAAATGATGCGAACGAGCTATATGGCAACACATGAGCGACATCATTTGGATCAAGTGATTAATAATTTTGAAAAAGTGGGTAAAAAGCTTCGGTTGATTGAGGATAAAGTTCCAGTAGCACAAGCAGTAGCAGTTGGAATGGCGGCTAATGGTTAAATAATAATTGATACTACATAAAGTATCGATTTGACTGTATATTTCTTATTAGTTCCCTTGATAACATGTGAGGACAAGGCATGCTTTGTCTCTATCTACTCATTCCCGAAAACTTATAATCTATAATGAAGAAACGACGCTATACCCTTATTAGTGCTAAAG
>JAHDFT010000219.1:4860-8918 GCA_020628015.1 Bacteroidota bacterium | reverse complement strand
TAAGCGATAAAGCTGAATAAATATAGTATATATCTTAAAGAAATCATAATTTTATAAATGGATGTGATATTTTTGAGTAGGATGAAGGATGAAAAAATAATTTATGAGAACCAAGGGCTAAATTGTATTATAAATTGGGTAAAACCCTGAAGGGGTGAAATAGGTCAGCGATGGGTGCAACCCATCGAAAAATGATGGTCTCCCAAAAAATCCTGAAGGGATGGCATATATCGACTGAGTGCATGACATATTGGGGGAAATTGCATTAAATAAAACTATTTCTCAATATCATTCATCATCTCAAATAGGTATTAATTAGATTTTTTAAAATAGTTTGGCCAAATTCATTCTTAAAAAGCAGCTCAATAACAGCTAAATTATTCCCGACAAATCCTTCCCCCTTTGGAGGGGGCTTGGGGGAGGAATAGCCTGCTATTATTGAGTTATGGACAAAGTTAACCATTGCCAAATTAATAAAAAATAACCGACAAATCAATAAATGGTATTCATCCGTATAAAAAGGAAAAAATTGTTTGTTTATCATTGGCAAAATGATCTATAATTCAATAGTGATAAGCGGTTCCTCCCCCAAGCCCCCTCCAAAGGGGGATGTTATGAGTCTTCCCTTTGTTTAGTTAGTCGGTGTGATTGTTTATTAAGTTAATGTAGTGAGTAGCTTTATCGAAGTTAATAACCACATGACAAATCTCCTTATATGTTATACACTCTATTTATTTCATCAACAAAACACTCCCCCTATCCTGTTGCAACTCCCCTTCACAAGTCCATGAAACAGTATAAACATAAGTCCCCAATGGCAAAAGAGTCCCATTATTCGTACCATCCCAGCCCAACTGTACATTATCACTTCGATACACCAAATTCCCCCAGCGATTAAAAATCTGTAGCTCGAAATTTTCTAAAAATTGATTGATGGGGCGGAAGCTATCATTCATCCCATCTTGATTGGGACTAAAAGCGGTGGGTAAATCTATTTTATCACAGGTTTGTTCAATAATGATTTGGATGTCATCGGTAATCGTACAGCCATTGGCAGAGGTCGCCAGTAAACTATATGTAGTCGTACTAAGCGGAGTCGCTGTTGGATTGGCGATATTGGGATTGTCTAGGTCAGTAGCGGGTGACCAAGTGTAGGTATCAAAGCCTGTCCCACCAGCTAAGGCAATGCTTTCTCCTTGAAAGATGGATTGATCTGGGCCTAAATCTAGGCTGAGGTTTTCTACTAGAACAGTAATACTGCCTTGTGCGGTACAGCCATCCGCTTGTTCTACGGTAACGGTATAAGTGGTCGTTGTTGTGGGATTTACGGTAGGCATACGACTAGTCGTAGCGGTCAATCCATTGGCGGCTTCCCAACGATAAATGCTGCCTTCTCCTGCATCCAAATCCGTACTTTCCCCAGCACAAATCACCCGATCTGCTCCCAAATCTACCACCAAATCATCAGGAGTGAGGCAAATGACCACCTCCACATTATCGAATAAAGTAGGGCAGTTGCTATTGCGTACAATCGCTGTTAAAGTATCTGTTGTTTGACAATAATTGACCGTCGCTGCTTCATAATTAATTTGTCGATCATTGACAATCGTAGCTGTTCCAAGCGTGGGTAACTTGGTCAACTCTATACTAATTGGATCTGTTGGATTGAGGTTTGGAAAATCTATAATCCGACTAATTCCTGTTGCTAAACAATCATTAGTAGTAACCCAATTGACATCAGCGATAGTAGGACTAAAATCATCTACGGAAATGGTGATTTCATCCGTTCCTGAACAATCATCATCGGTAGTATATGCGGTAAGGGTATAAGTCGTTGTTTCACTCGGTTTGGCTATAGGATTAGCAATCGTAGGATCACTCAAACCAGTTGTAGGCGACCATTCATAGCGATTCCCACCAGAAGCACTCAAAGTCACACTATCCCCAAGGCAAATCGCCACATCTTCACCAGCACTAGGACTAATGCCTGTAGGCTGAAGACAGATATTCAACATGGCTTCAGAACAAATATCTGTACAGATGACATCACAAATTCGATAGCGTAAAGAATCCGTCACGGCGCATTCGTTTTGCGTATTAGATTCATAGTTAATTTGTTGATTATCAATATTTGCTTGCCCTATTATTGGAGCTTCGATAATACTCACACTAACTGTTGCGTAGTCGGTAATGCCATCATTATTCAATACATCAATCAATTCTACTGTACCAACAGATAAGCAATTTAGCGATTGATCGGTATTGGCGTTTAATGATTGATCATCAATGGTGATGGTAACGGAAGCGGTATTTTTACAGTCATCATTATCGCTTATGGTAACGGTGTAAGTCGTTGTCTCTGTTGGTGTGGCAGTAGGTGTTGCAATATTGGCATTATCTAAACTGCCTGTAGGCGACCAAGTATATCCTGTTCCTCCACTTGCACTTAAGGAAATGCTTTCGTCTGGGCAAATATTGGTATCTTCTGTAATGGTGATATTTAAACCTGGTGGAGCTAGACAAATGGTAATAGTCCCTGTATCACATAATAAAGGACAAGCAATATTACATACCTCATACTCCAATAAATCACTAGTCTTACAAGCATTTTGCGATGGAGCAGTATAGTTAATCGTATTATCTGAATTAACGCTTACACTTCCAATCCCTTCATCAATGATACTTAAGGTGACGGTATTCACATTGACATCATTTGCCAATGGATCTAATTGAATAATAGCCCCATTTTCAGCACAGTTATTATTGTCTTGTGGATCATCAATCGCTTCAGGCTGTTCTCCGATTACATTGACAGTTGCCATACCATTACTAGAGCAATTCGATATTGGATTAGAAATGGAAAAACTATAATTCGTATTCGTTGAAGGATTGACATTAATGGATGATGTTGTTGAAGCATTATCCCATTCTACTTGATCATTTGGGTCAAGATTCATTAACTCCAAGGTAGCGGTTTCTCCCAAGCAAATCTCAACAATATCTTCTTTTAATTCAACTGTAGGATTTTGAAATAATAAGGTAGGAATGTCTATAAAGTTGGTGCAATCACCTAGTACTGGAATATTTGAAGTAAATCTAAGGGTATAAGTTCCTGTACTTGCATTTTCAACTATTAATTGCGTACTATCTGTGGAAAGAAAAGCAGGATTCGCAAAATCACTACTATTGACAATTGACCAAGCACCTGCATCTGTCTCAATAAGGTCAATCGCTATTTGATCAGCTCTACAAATTTTAATGCTATCTATGGGTAAGCTAATAATAGGACAATCACAATTCTCTACCGTAATCGTAAAGTTTTCATTAATATCTGGACATGGCGGAGTAGCAGTAATGCGATAATTAAAAGTATAGTTACCAGGAGCTACATCATCAAAATCTAGTTGACTCAGATTAGCTAAATCAATATTTGCATTAGGATCAGAAAAATCGGTCAAGGTACCAGAAATATCTCCGTCAATAAAAGCAGTTAAATCAACAATTGTCGTAGAACCACTTTCTGTACTATTGCAAACCTTTGTCGTCGCAGTAGAAAAGGTACTATTGATGGGTTGATTGACAGTTATACTGACTTCATCTGTTGCCGAACAACCTTGAGCATCGGTGACTGTTACTGTCAGCGTCATATCTATACTTGGTGTAATGGTAATGCTCGCATCTGTCTCCCCATTCTCCCATTCATATTGAGTGCCACCAGAAGCGGTAAGCGTAGCATCATCTCCTCCGCAAATCGTTTGGTCGCTACCAGCATTAGCAGTGGGTAAAGGAAGTACCTTAAAAATCTGGGCAACAAATTCAATACAATCACCTAGAGGTGTATCAACTAAAGTGTATCTGACCACATAATCACCTTCCTCCGCTCCTGATGTGTCAAAAATAGTATCATTGCGAATACTAGCTGGATTGGCAAAATCAACGGCATTTTCTACTGACCAAATCCCTTCAGCTATACCAATCCCTTCTAAATCTTTCAAATTATAAGTCTCCCCAATACATAAGGAAGGACTAAGGGTGCTAATCTCAATATTAGGGCAGGA
>JAHDFT010000219.1:0-4760 GCA_020628015.1 Bacteroidota bacterium | reverse complement strand
TCTCCCCAATACATAAGGAAGGACTAAGGGTGCTAATCTCAATATTAGGGCAGGAGCAATTCGTTACGCTGACCATTAACTCCCCCATGTCATTAGCACAAGGTGGCGTTCCCTCAACGGTATATTGGAAAGAATAATCTCCCTCCATCACTCCCTTAAAGTTCACCATCATTGGGTCTGATAAATTTACCCCAGAAGGTGTAGCACTAATTTCTGACCAATTTCCACCCATTGTACCCAAAACTTGTGCGCTCAAATTGACTAAAGTAGTTCCTCCACTTTCTGTTGAATTACAGACCTGTAGCGACGTATTGACATTAGCATCTGGCGCATCTTCGATTACATTTACAGTTATAGTCTTTTCTTCTGAACAGTCTATGTCATTGGTAATTGTAACGGTATAAGTGCTTGTCATAGTTGGTGTAACTGTTATATCGGCTGTAGTGGCTCCATTATCCCACAAAAAAGCTGTTCCCCCCATAGCAGATAAGGTAGCACTTTCTCCTTGACAAATAGTTGGATCAGGACTTACACTATAATTTGGAGTAGTAAGGGTGATGGTTATAGGAGGGGATTGTGGAAATTCATTGGGGCAATCTGGATTGGTGACAATGACAGTATAGGTAACTGTTGCTGTAGGTGTTGCTATCGGTGTTTTACTTGTTGGATCATCCAAATAATCCGTAGGTTGCCAGCTCACACTTTGGGCATTCGTTGCGATAGATAATTGAACTGATTGCCCTAGACAAATTTCTGTTTTATCAGCAGTCGGAGTAGCTACAGTCAATTCATCTGGATTTAAGCAAATAATGGCTCTTGCTGTATCACAAAGTTGAAAACAATAATCATCAGGCAATTCGCATAATGCATAGAGAATGGTATCATTGGTAAAACAAGGATTCGGACTAGGAGCTGTATAATTAATGCCTTGTCCTGATACATTGGTGCTAAAGGTTCTACCGTCCTTTATTGAAAAAGCGGTTTCTATTCGATAAGGATCATTATTGTGATCGTAGTCATTGGCAGTTAATGTTAAATCCATCGCTTCTCCACTATCTAAGCAGATATTTCGAAAATCATCATCAATGGCGATTGGTGGAACATTGTCATAAACCAAAAACTCTGGAAATTGCCGACCAGTAAACGAAAAGGTAGGAAAACTGGGGAATGGATACACCACATCATAAACAAGATCTGCAAAATTCGCATTGGGATTTTGAATACTAGCTAATAAAACGGCTCCATCTGCATTTTTATCTTGCCCATCAATCACCTGATTTCCAAAATTGTGGTAAATGCGTCCATCAGGTGCCCTTTTCAAACCCAAGCTTACCGTACAAGAACTTGCACCAATCTTTTGTACATTATCAGTAGCCATATCCACCTGGTAAACACCTCCTAAATTTGTAGAGAGATTTCCATATCGAGAAAAATATAACTTTTGTCCATCTTGCGACCATTCGGTATCGTATATTGCTTGAATATCCGAATCAGCATTAGAGCTTAGGGGAATTTCTTTGATAAAGCTTAGATTTCCATTATCCGTATCGAGTTCTAATATTTGAATATTTACCCCTTTATCTTTAGGAGCTACGGCAATTTTGACTTTGTGATTTTTATCGTAATAAAGACATAAATTCGCTGCTTGTAGAGAAGCTCCTAAAGCATATTCGCCTAAATCATTAAAAACCTCATTCCCTCGAACTTCGATGAGTTGATAACGATTTGTTCCCCATCTAGGGTAAACTAAAAATAGCCGATCTTTTTGACGGGCATATACGATGGCAAAGCCTTCTGACGTTTCTGTAGCATTGGGCACAAGTGTATTATGACCATAAGCTTTACCGAGTGGGGCTACAGGATCGGTAAAGTCAACGATAGAATAGCGGATTTCCCCTTCTCTGTTGATAGAGTTAGGATTGGCTAAATCTGTAGTATTGTAGGTATTGTAAAACACATAATATTTATCGCAATTATCTGGCATTAAGGCAGTAGTAACAGCTTGATTGGCAGAGTAAGGATAACCAAGGGGGTCAGGATCTAGATAATCATTAAGTACTGGAACTTCATTTACTCCAACGATGTATTCAATTTCACCATTAGGCATAATTATGTGATCTTTATTTCGAATGCGCCGACCATCGGTATAAAATAATAATTCGCCTGTTTGTGGATTGACAGCGACTGCTGCACCAATAATACCATCAAAGGTTCCAGGTACAGGCCGATTAATATTTTCTACCCAAAAGCCTGTTGGAGAGAAATGTAGAACCGAACTGCTGGTACTTCCCCAAACCCAGTAGCTTTGAGCAATTTGTGCTTGTAGACTAATGGGAAATAGCAGTAAAAAAAATATAATATAGGATAAGGTGTTTTTCATAAATCCGAGCGTTTTTAAAGTGTTGCATCAATAGACTAGCACTATTGGCAAACACTTTCCGTGTGGATACTAACAAAATTAAGTATGCGAAGCGTTAAAATCCAAGTTTATTTGAGGATAATCTTCATTTTATCCAGTATTTATTGGATAATGAATGGGGTTCATGCTCAAAATTTGACCTTTAGACCGACAAAGGGAGCGGTGGTCATACATGAGCAAGCCTTGCAACATGCTTGGGCAGGTGGATTGAATCAAGCCCAGTTTTCGGATATAGACTTGAATGGGGATGGGCTGCAAGATTTGTTTGTTTTTGATAGAGGTGGAGATGTTGTACTTACCTTTATCGCCAATACAAATCAATCGGATGCTACTTATACCTTTGCGCCTGAGTACAGTAAACAATTTCCTGCCGACTTACATGATTGGGTATTATTGAAAGATTACAATCAGGATGGTTTGGATGATATTTTTACGCTTGGAATCGCTTGTACTCGTGTGTTTAAGGCAAAAAGATTGACAGATGGGAAACTCGCTTTTTCTTTGATTAATGATTGTTTATCCTATCAGCGTACTTCGGGAATGTTGAATATTTTCACCACTAATGTCGATATTCCTGTTTTTGATGACATTAATGGTGATGGAGATATAGATGTATTAAATTTTGACTTTGTAGGTGCTTATGTGGAATATTTTGAGAATCAAACTGTAGAACAAGCCCTTAGTCCAGATAGTTTATCTTTTTTATTGCAAACGGATTGCTGGGGTGGTTTCTTAGAAGATGGCTTTTCTAGTCAGATTGAACTACAGGCTTGTAATGGCAAAACGGAATCAAGTACTAGTGCTTTACATACTGGTTCTACAATGCTTACTTTGGATAATGATAGGGATGGGGTGAAAGATTTATTGGTTGGTGATGTTAGTGGTACCAATTTGACCTTTTTAAAGAATGCAGGCACTCAAAATGAGGCTTTGATATTGGAACAAAATCCTAGCTTTCCAGATAATGATCCATTGGAAATACTGTATTTCCCAGCCGCATTTTCGATCAATAACCCTAAAGATCAATCTACAGCTTTAATTGTTGCATCGAATACTAGGCAAAGTCAAGCTGAAGATGCTATTTGGTATTATGCACAAGATGAAAACGATACGGATCAATGGATATTGCAGACCAAGAATTTTTTACAAGAGGAGATGATAGACGTTGGTAGGCGGAGTTATCCCGTTTTGGCAGATTTGAATGGAGATGGTTTATTGGATTTATTGATTGGTAATTATGGGACTTGGGACACAACACAAGCCAAGTTTATTGGCTCGCTTTCCCTATATGAAAATCGAGGCAGCCTCACAGCTCCTCAATTCACACTCATTGATAATGATTACGGGCAATTCAAAAATTATAGTTTAACTGGTATATTTCCTACGGTTGGCGATGTGAATGGTGATGGCTTGGTTGATCTGATTATTGGGGATGCTAGTGGCCGTCTACATTATTTTGAAAATCAAGCAGCAAATGCCAATACACTTCCTGATTGGCAAGCAACAGCCTTGGCTTTTGAGGATGTGGGAGAAATGGCTGCTCCCTTTTTGTGGCAACAAGAAGGGAAATGGGAATTATTGGTTGGAAAAAAAGATGGGATGATTAGTCGATTGGTGGTGGGTAATGATGAGAATGGTTTTTATGCGGCAGCATTAGAAGAGGATTGGGGAGGTATACAGGTACAAAGTGATAATTTTCCTTTTACTTATGTCGCACCTGTCCCTTTTAAGGTAGCAGGAGATAGCAATAGTTATCTATTAATACATGATGTTAATGGGCATTTATTGCTTTATCAAATCGAAGCATCAGGCGATTTCACTTTGTTAGATCCTCAATTATCTGCGATTCGTGCTGGTGGAATTGGTGGAGTTACTGTGGGAGATTTGAATGCGGATGGTGCATTAGAATTACTAGTAGGTAATGAGCGAGGTGGCTTATCATGGTATAGTCAAGAAAATCCTCTTAGCTCAGTCCCCTTAGACACTTGGAATCCTTGTACAATAAACGTTTATCCTAATTTGGTTCAAGATTATTTATATCTGTATTTTGATACAGATAAATGTCCTTCTCCTCCACAAGCGACCAATATAATCCAATTGGTAGATGTAAAGGGGCGAAGCTATAGCTATCCCTGCCAAATATTGGCTAATGGTAGCTGGCGTGTGAAAGTGAAGGACCTACCTGCGGGTTTGCATTGGGGTTTTTGGAATGGGGAAAAGGGGATTTTTTCGTTTAGTTGGGTTAAGGGCTAATTGTTATTTAAGCTGGTTGCGGTTAACTAAGGCTATTCCATAGCAACTTTAATCTGATAGACACCATTTGGAATATGTTTGAGATTGA
>JAHDFT010000218.1 GCA_020628015.1 Bacteroidota bacterium | reverse complement strand
AGGGTCGCACTTTACCGAATTGCATCAAAAATCCCCCAATATGTCATACACTCAATTGAAATAATTAAGTGGCGACTAGTTTGGTCTGCCTACTTACTAAAAAAGCGAAATTCGGTTACTTATTAACCGAATTTCGCTTTTTTACTGATCTTTATTTAAGGCTTTTCTAAAAATTTTGATAGAGGCAAAGTCTGCATCTGGTATGGCTTTAGGTTTCTTGATGCAAATATTACATTGCCGAATAGACTCCCATTGGTGAAAAAGCAATGCTGCTATTTCCTCAGCTGCGGTTTCAATCAATTGATATTGCTTTTCTATCAATAATTGCTTGACCTGATTAGCAACACTCGTATAATCAATGACATCCTCAACATGTTCACTATTTCTAGCTTTCTCAAAATCATAATCAAAAGCAATATCTATGAAAAGAGCTTGCTTTTGTATTCTTTCATGTGGATGTATGCCTATAATGCATTGTACCTTTAAATTTTGAATTTCAATTGTTCCTATCACCTATCAGACTTTGTGAATATTTCATTAACCCCTAATAATATGTACTCTTGTATCCAACAACTCTTTAGTAGGAATAACTACCTTATCATCAGCAGTTTGCAAGACTAAAAATACTTTAGTAATCTTAATAATCTGCCCTTCAATATCATCAATACGAATCACCTGACCCACTTCGTAAGTATGCCGACTAAAATAAGCGGCAAGCATACTACTCAATATTTTTCGAGAGGCAATTCCATAGGATATACTACCAGCCAATAAGATCGCTCCGATGAAGAGTAATACCTGATAAGTAATGATTTCTGTTTGGATACCCAATTGATCCATCACCATAATCACCACCATAATAATAATGAAATAGAATACAATATTACTAACGAATTTGCCTCCTGTCATACCTAAAGAAGTCGTTGCCGCAGCAACAATATCTCGTACAAAGGAAGCAATAAAGAAGCCAACGATTAATAATATTAATGCACTTAGTACAGTAGGTAGGAAGGAAATCAGATTACCAATCTGTTTAGAGACAATATCCAATTTTAAGAAATCGGATGCCATCACAAAGGAGAAGAGAATGATCACCCAATAAACAAAACGACTAATCAGTTGACTAGGTTTGGAATTAATATTGGCTTTACCCAGTATCTCACCAGCATTTATCCGATCTGCTAACTCATCAAATTTAGATATGGTGAGTACTTTTTTTATAATATAAGAGATGACTTTTGCGAAAATCCATCCTAAGATTAATAATAATAATGCCCCGATTATAGTTGGTAGAGCTTGTGCTATTGTGTTCAGGAAAGATTGTATAGAACTCCACAGTATTTCTTTAAAGTGGTCTATTTGGTCTTCCACAGTTGGGTTATTCTTTTTTTGCCAAAGCAGGAAAAGTAGACTAGATGGAGTCATAAAAAGCAAATTTCAAAAGTTGTTTAATTAATAGCCACTTATAAACTATAGTTCAAATGATTTATAATTTGAATTTTTTAGATCATAAATGTTTTTGAAGTGGCTGTATAACAATAACAATAATAACATCAATCCTTGTAAAATGGTTCTGCTATCATTGTTTGTCAATATTCCTAATCAGTATAAATTATACTGAATTAAGAATGGGTTAGCTAAGTAACAAGCAAAAAATAAATTCGGCATGCTTGTTCGGTTAATCTGTCGCTAGACGAGGCAAAAAACGTAGTCGATGCGAGCATCGGCATCGGCGAGGCTTTTTTAACGAAGTATAGCGGCAAATTAAACAACAAGATGTAGGAGTTATTTTTTAGCTGTTATTAAATATAAAAAAAAATGGAACTAAAAAAGGAAAGATTGGAAACTATTTCAAAAAAGGGAAACGATTATTTATAATAAAAATCAAAAGTGTTTTAATATTAATCCTTTTTTTTAGATACTAGATAAATGGCGAACTTGCTCGATAAATGAGGCATACGAAAGCCACTACCCATTTGTTTCTTTAAAACTAGAAGAAACAAATGCAGAAAAAATGTCTGTATTGACTTCCACTTGTTTAGTCGTAAAAAGATCAGCAACACCTATAATGAATTTCATGGTATCAATTGTGTCTAAAACCTTTTTTCGGTCTTCTTCTGGAAGTTCATCGTGTACATTTAAGCTTTTAAATGGATTGAAATCTTCAGCATTCATAAAAAATCTATATTACCTAGTACCATAAGTCTTTTCGTATAATTTGCGTAGACGGTCTCTTGCTCGTTTTAAACGCATTTTTACAGCACTTGAACTAAGTTTCAATACGGTTCGTATTTGTTCAATGCTCATTTCATCTTGATATTTCATCAAGATGATTGCTCGATCATCTTCACTTAGCTCAAACAACAATTCTTTTAGTCGGCCAACTTCTATTTCAAATAATTTCTTATTTTCAATTTCATCCACTTCTTCAAGATCATGACCATCTGTAACATTATTGTATTCAACAACTCTATTTTTTTGCTTTTGTCGCAAAAAGTCGATACAATGATTGTAAGTGATGGTGTAGATCCAAGTAGAAAAACTGGAATTGCCTTGAAAACTAGATATTTTTAGAAATGCCTTGACTAAAATATCGTGCGTTAAATCACGGGCATCTTCACGGCTTTTAACCATAGATATACACTTCCTGTACACTTTGTTAGCGTACCTGTCATACAATGCTCCGAAATAAACGGTCTTACCCGTTAATAATATTTGCTCGATTATTTGTCGATCAGACAATGAAGAAATATCTTCCACCAATATTTTTTCAGCGGTTTCCACTATAGATTATAGATCATAATATTTGCGAATTTGGGACGTAGCTATTTTTAGTGGTCACTAAATTAGAAACATAAGCAGAACAAGTTTGAATTATAACTAGCTCATAATGTACTAACCTTTCCAAAAAAAAGCTACGTTGGCAACTAAATAGGCTAGACAATGGACTACTATAATGGGTGTGGGTTTTATTTAGTTTTCAACTCGTAGTATGTATAAACATGAGTTGCAAGTTGAATTACTAAAAAAGATTTATTCTATATTTATATCAGTGATGTAAGGATCAAGCAAAATGAGGAAATTATTTTTTTACTGTTCCTTACTAATAATGAATAATAATAAATCTTTTTAAAAGACCTTCTATTTGATGGAGCGTAGTGTGTGTAAAGATGGTTGTACTTATCTTTATCTGTGAAATAAAGAAAGTAATCAACAAAATACATTATTTTTCTAATAAAAAAAAGAAAAATTGCATCACTTTTGAGTGATTTTTCTATATATTTTAATTACAGGGGGAAATTAAGTGGGTATTGTTTCACAAAAAGAGCGTATTATTAAAACGTCATCATGGGTTCAAAAATCGTATTTGTACTGCCTCAATTAGCAATGGGAGGAGCAGAATTGCAGAATATTCGACAGATTAACTATTTACATCAACAAGGGTATACAGTATATCTTATTCTAACCAATAATATTGTTGATTTAAGGGAAGGTCTAGTGATTCCAGAGGAGCAGATTTTTGAATTACATTTTCCATATAATTATCCTTCTGTAAAATCTATACCTTCAGCATTCAAGGTGATTCGACCATTGACAAAGCTATTGCAACAATTAGCACCTCATGTGGTTATTGCTTCTTTACCCTTGTCTCAGTATCTCTTACGTATGGTAAAAAGATTTGGTTACAGTCCACAAAAAGCACCGTTTAAATTAGTGGCTTATCATCACTCCATGCAATATGAAGCCAATCCACTCAATACTTTAGGAAAACGATTATTCAATAAATGGAATCAATGGCTGGCAGAACAAGTAGACGATTATACTTTATGTGTTTCCAAAGCTGTAGAACAGAATATTACCAATCATTTCACACTAAAACGGCCACTTGTATTACCCAATAGCACAACAACAAGAAATATCCCCATTACTGCTGGTGGACAGGAATTATTAGCAAAAGCATGGGCTAAAAAAGCACCACTTCCTTTTACCATCATTATTCCAGGACGTTTACACCCCTCCAAAGGGCATCTCTTTTTTATCCAAGCATTTCAACAATGGATACAAAAGCATCATTTACAAGCAGATGCGATAAAGGTGGTCATTGTAGGAGAAGGCTATATTCGGAAAGACTTAGATGATGCTATTGAAGAACGTGATTTGCAGGCGTATTTCCATTTTACAGGAAATCTGGATAATGATTTATTATTGTCAGTCATGAAGGCAGGGGATTTGGTGGTCATTCCTTCCATTAATGAAGGCTTCGGCATTGTAGCAATCGAAGCCCTCATGCAATCTTGTTTGATTTTGTGTTCAGATGCAGGTGGGTTGCCAGAGGTCATTCAGGATGGACACAATGGCTATACTTTTCCCAAATTAAACACCAATGCTTTATTGGAAAAATTGACTTTTCTATATGAAAATCGAGACCAAACCCTCATTGATCCAGCTTTGCTAAGACAGAGTTATTTAGAGCGATTTACTTTAGAAGAACAAATGAAAAAGTTAATGGTATTTTTGGAGATAGCAGAAAAAGTAGAAAGTTAGGCTGACATCAATTCCACTTTCACCTTCACCGATTTACTCGCTGGCGTATCACTCTTTTTAGCCTTTAAATCCACAGGAACCAATACATTGGCTTCTGGGAAATAGGTGGCAATACATTTACTAGGAATATTATAACTAATGACCATGAAACACTCCGCCACACGTACTTTACCATCATAATGACTAGACAAATTGACCCAATCTCCCTCCTTTAAACCAGCTTCGGCAAGGTCTACCGCATTCATTAATACTACCCGTCTACCATTAAAAATCCCTCGATAACGATCATCCAATCCATAAATGGTTGTATTGAATTGATCATGACTGCGAATGGTCATCATGAGGTATTCATCGGCAGCTAAATCGTGTTGGGGTAGGGGAACGACGGAGAAATGTGCTTTCCCACTTCTTGTTTTAAAATGTCCATATCTAGCTCCATTTGGTAAATAAAAACCGCCTTTTTGTCGCACTCTTTCATTATAATCCTCAAATCCTAGAACGATCTTTTCTATTTGATCTCGGATAAGGTCATAATCATTGATCAAAGCATCCCAGTCTAGTGCTGGATTAGGAGCTAAAGTTGTTTTGGCAATACCTGCTATAATGGCTGGCTCACTTAGTAAATGAACAGATGCAGGCTCTAAATGCCCTTGTGAAGTATGAACAACACCCATTGAGTTTTCTACAGAGACAAACTGTTCTTTTCCTCCTTGCACATCCTTTTCACTTCGAGCAATACAAGGTAAAATCAAAGCCGTTTTTCCATGTACCAAATGACTTCGATTGAGTTTAGTGGAGACATGAACGGTCAAATCACAATTTTGCAGAGCTTTGGCTGTATATTCTGTATCAGGACTAGCAGAAAGAAAATTCCCTCCCATAGCAATAAATATCTTTGCATGACCTTCCGCCATTCGCTTAATTGCTTCTACTGTATTGACTCCATGATGATAAGGTGGGTCAATATTAAACGTTTTAGCAAGTCGATCTAAGAAGGATTTTTTCGGTTTTTCCCAAATACCCATTGTGCGATCTCCCTGCACATTACTATGCCCTCTTACTGGACAAGTCCCAGCACCAGGCTTGCCAATACTGCCTTTAAGAAGGAGTAAATTGACGATTTCTTTGATATTGTCTACGCCATTTTTGTGTTGGGTAATCCCCATTGCCCAGCAAATAATGATTTTCTCTGCTTCCATAACCCATAATGCCGCCTTAATCACCGTTTTCTCCTCCAGTCCACAATCTGCACAAAGACTTTTGAAGTTCTGTTGTCGCAAATCATCAATAAAAGCAGTATAGCCTGCTGTATTTTCCTGTATAAAAGCTTTATCGAAAATTTTACCTGGCAATTTATCTTCTCGTTTCAATAAGACAAACATAATCGCTTTTAGGAGGGCAATGTCTTTATTGATGGGGATTTGTAGATAGAGATCGGTAATCGTAGTCGGTCTGGTAAGCCAATTGGATACTTTTTGAGGATGCTTAAAGCCCATTAAACCAGCTTCTTGTAGTGGATTAACGGAAATGATTTTGGCTCCATTTTCCTTCGCTGTTTGTAGGGCAGAGAGCATACGAGGATGGTTCGTACCTGGATTTTGACCTATGACAAAAATAAGGTCTGTTTGATAGAAGTCTGCTAGTTTTACTGAGCCTTTACCAATCCCAACGGTTTCTGATAAAGCTACCCCACTAGATTCATGACACATATTGGAACAATCGGGGAGATTATTGGTGCCATAAGCTCTTGCTAGAAGTTGGTATAAAAAAGCGGCTTCATTACTGGTTCTACCTGAAGTATAAAAAATCGCCTCATCAGGTGATTTCAAGCTTTTCAACTGTTGACCAATCAATTCAAAGGCATCCTGCCAGCTAATTGGCTCGTATTTTTGGCTTCCTTTGGCCAATAACATAGGATGGGTAAGGCGACCTCGTTTACCCAACCAATAATCCGTATATTGGGATAATTCACTAACTGTATATTTTTCAAAAAACTCAGGGGTAACTCGCTTTTTAGTTGCCTCCTCCGCAATAGCTTTGGCTCCATTTTCACAATACTCTCCTAGTGCAGAACGATGGTCATCAGGATCAGGCCAAGCACAACCTGGACAATCAAAGCCATCCATTTGATTGACCTTATTCATCGTAGGCACCACCTTTGAGACTTCCATTTCACGCATCAAATGCTTCGTTGCTTCTCGCACTGCGGGCATTCCTGCTGCCTGTTTTAAAGCTGGTTTGACCTGAATTTTTTCTTGTTCAATTGGTGGTTGAGCATTTATCTTAGGAGGGGTATTTTCCATGATTATTATTTCAATAATTCCACAATTGTAAGCCAATAAAATCATTCCATAGGAAGAAGATTGCCAAGCCTACTACTGCTAATGTGGTGATGTAGTAATATATTTTGAATAAATCGGCTTCTCCTTTTAATCTGAAACATAAGAAAAGGGAACCGATGGCGAAGATAAAGAAAGCAAGTGAACTGATAAACAAAAGTATCGTTCCTGCATACATGGTACCTGCTGTAGGTATATCTTCTACACAATAAATAAAGAAACCGATCATAGAGACGAAGCTCAGGGCGGCAAGCCACAGGATAAGGCGGCTGATTTTGCTTTGTTTTTCCTTGGTGAAGAATTGGACAATCCACCAAATAAAGCCGTATAGCAAGAACAATAAAGTCAGTAAGATGGCTGAAAGGAAGAGCATATTTTTGAAAATAGTCCATACTTTAGAACTTTTTTCTCCATAATCATCTCCTAAACAGACTACTTTTTGATTGCCCTCTGCCTCATTTTCGAATAATATAGCAAAAGGAATGCCTTCTTTACCACTATAAAATTGTTGATCACCTGCATAAAATAAGGTATCTCTTGGTTCACCAAATAAATTACTGACCAATAAGGTGTCTTCTTGAAAATGAAGATTGACCCCATTAAGCATTGCTCTAAGGAAACTGAAAAGCTGATTCCGATTATAATTGAAATTGTAAAAGCCCTCATAATCTGCTTTAAGTTCGGCAGGGATAGGAAAGGTTTGACGATTTGGTGGTGCTGTATTGGGTTCCTCAAAAAAATGTGCTAGAATTTTATTGATTAATGAGCGAGTACTACCCTGTTTGTTGAGGGCAACTGCAATACCAATGTCTGCTTTTCTGGAATAAATGTAATTGGCTGCAAAACCATCTATTGCCCCACCATGCCCATGAAAAGGAAAGCCATATTTCCAAGAATTATAATTACCCAAACCATATCCGCCTTTAAAACCTTTTCGTGCGGCAATCGTCGTTTGGGCATATTCTATACGATCAAATGCTTCAGGACTTAAAATTTGTTGACCACTACTATCGCCTTTTACTTTGTTGATGAGCATAAACTGTAAATAATAAGCCATTTCCTTAGCATTACTACAAAATTCTCCTGCTGGTCCTCCTTGTATAGCGGCAAAATCAATTGCTTGAAATTCCTTTCCTTCATATTTATAACCCTGTGCCATAGGTAATGCACTAGGTTCTTTAAAATAAAAACCAGATTGCTGCATTCCTAGTGGATGTAATAGATTGTCCTGTACAAACTTTGTATAAGGCTGCTGACTAACGACTTCCAGAATATGACCAGCGACTACATAACCAGGATTGGAATAGGTCATTCTTGTTCCTGGACACCATCGGGCAGTAAGGGAATTGCGGTGGCTTTCTACCATTTGGATACAAGGTGGGGTAGTGGAGTCGCTGCGGTTATATAGGGCGTGGAGGTGCATGTCATCAAAGCCTGCGGTGTGTTCGAGAAGGTGAGCAGTATTGATGGGATGGCTTGCTGACCAGTCATTTTCTAGGGGAATATTGGGGTCAATTTGTAGAATGGGAGTCGTTAATTGTAATTGACCACTTTCTACTAATTGATAGAGGGCAATAGCTGTAAAAGATTTGGAAACAGAGCCTAGTCGAAATAAATGATTGGCGGTGGCTTTTTCTTGTTTTTCTATATTGGCTAAACCAATGCCTCCTGTAAAAATAATGCTATCGCTTTTGACAATGCTAATCATGGCACCAGGAATATGTTCTTTTTCTAGGATGACATTTAGGCTGTCTAGTAGCGGCTGGATGGATTGTTGGGCGAGGCTTTGTAAGGGATAGTTTATAAAAAGGAGGAAGGTGGCGAGGAGTATTTTGTACATGATGATTGGATTAGGCTTGGTTGGTGGCTTATTGTGAGATTTTTCTAGTTCTAAGATAATTGGGAGTATATCTTCTTTCGCCCTGAAAGGGCATCATCATTAGCATAGGGCATCGCCCTATGAAAAATGATTAGCCTATATACGCCCTGAAAGGGCAAAAGCCGTGTGGACAAGGAGCTGACCATCAATCCAATACTGAACACATCAACTAATTATTTGGTTTGGCTTTCGCCCTTTCAGGGCTG
>JAHDFT010000217.1 GCA_020628015.1 Bacteroidota bacterium | reverse complement strand
TTTCTTTACTCTTAACTCGACCTTATGGATTTTAGGTAAAATGTTTCAAAAATCCGTTAAGCACAAAATACTGTTTGAGCGTAGCGAGTTTATTTTGTGTAGGATTTTTGGAATATTTTGCCGTTAAAAAATCCATACAGTCTTGATTTTTGCTTCTTTTCATCAAGGAAAAGAAGATGAAGGAAGAAGCAATCAAGGGAATTAATAAATGATGTATAGTCAAATCTATATTTTCTACAAAATTTAAATAACCGCTTTAATCAAATTAATCACCCCATCTTTACAAGCCTGTACCGTATGTTCCAATTGTTTATCCGTCCACCTTTCAGGGTGAATTTGGAAAACGAGTTTAGGATGTGGTTGCTCTTGTAAATAAGTGAGTAATTCGGTAGCACTTTGAAAATCGGCTGGAACTTGCGAATTGACATGATCTCGACGATTCGCTTTGCCTGCGGTCCAATTGCGGCCTGTATCATTGACATAAGCAATATCCGTATAATCAATATCCAAATAAACCTCTCCTAAAATGCCAAATTTGGCCTGTAGGAGCTGGTGGTTTTCTGGTTTACGCCAAAGATCCCGATTGTCATAAGGTTTGAAAGGCCGACCATGCATGGAAATCGTTTTTACTGGAACAATCTCCCTCATTTTTGCTAAGTTTTCCTCAAAATCAAGCAAAGCCTTATCAAAATCTCCATCTGTATCCGATAAACACTCATAATGATACCCCACCTCATGCCCCAAAGCAGCAATTTCTTGAATAATCGCTGGCTTGAAGGTATTGGATTTCATTCTAAAATAATACACCGCATTCATTCCCAAACTACTTTCCAATTTTGCCATATCAAGGGCATTTTGTGGCTTTCGATCCACATCATGCCGAATCATGCAAAAGCTTTCAGGCTTCACCTTCACCGCCATATATTCATCAAATCGCATTGGTGATGGATAATTGGACTTAATCGCTCTTAGATAACGGCTATATTGTTGGAGTGTGAAATCTTTAATCATAGTTTATTTATCTGTTGAGTACTACTTTTTTTTCGCTGCTTGGGACATTTTAATTCTTTTCTTAGCACGCTCATGATCTGGATCCCAAACAACTGCTTTCCGACAAGCATTAATGGCACGGTCGTATTGCTCCATTTGAATGTAAGAATCACACATCAAAAACTGTGCATCAACGTATTTTTCCTTAATATTCGATGCTCGTTTAAAGGATTCTATACTGGCTTCAAAATCACCAATACCTCTATAAGACCTTCCTTCCTCCAAAAAGTCTTCCGCAATTTGATTCAACTCTGATTTGGATTGCGTTTTCAATAACTTAATGGGTACAATTACCTCATATTCCTTCTCCTTTCCCATGTAAAAGGTTTCCTTATAGGCAACCTTCCCTAAAGGCACATAAGCATCAGGGTATTTGAGTCCATTATTCCGCATACATTCCTCAAAACGATCACTAAATACTTGATCGGTGGGTTTGATAATAACGGTTCGATCCATTTTTTCTAAATCAGAAGCATCTAAACGATAGCAATTGATCAAATCATAGAAATTACCCATTTTAAACCAAGAAGAACTAGGACTCACTCCTTCTAAAAGATAGGTCAAACCTGGATAATAGAAGGAAATCATAGGATCTCCTGATTTAAATTTGGTCTTAGATTTAATAATTTTATTGATTCGAGTGACAAATTGCTTGGTTGAAGGCTCAAATTTGACATCTTTTGCTCGATCTAAATTCCCAATCTTTGCATGTTGGTCAAATAGGCTACCATTAAGCCTTTGTGGATGAAAAACATAGCCACTAATGATTTGACTCAGACCAAAAACAGCCGCAATTCCTAGTAGAATTCCACCTATATATTTCAATTCCCGTTTAATGATATAATAGCCGATAATAAACACTAAAAACCAAGCAAAAAGGTATTGAAGGAATTGTAATGGGAGGTGATTTCTAGTACCAAAAGCCCCAAAAAAGGGCAATACCAATAAAAAAGCAGTCATCAATATCACCTCTCTTTGCTCGATACTTCCAGCCATCTTTTTCAATTGAGCTATATTGACAAAAGGAAGTAATAGCGCAAACATGGCTACCAATACAATCATAAAAATATCAAAGGCGAATTTATTGTAAAACATCCCACTTTGATAGAGTTCTAATTGGATGGCTTTGCCAATAAGATAGAGGAGGGTAATCCCAAATGCACCATACAAAAGTTTAGTATGAATGGGTTTTCGCTCTTCTTCCTCTAGCATATTGTAAGCTTTTAAGGAAAAGAATAAACCTATTGGGACAAAAATCAAACTGAATAAACCTCTATCTAAGCCCAAAAAGAAGGTGTAGAAGTGTCGATATAAAATGTCTCCAATGCTGTATTTACGCATTACTGCCACCTCTTGACCTAATGTTTGTGACCATTCAGGAATGGAGGCAATAAAGAATTGATGAATCAATAAACCAAAGCCTAAACCCACACCAAATGCAATGAGTGCTGGTAGGGTACTGATCCATGATTGTGTTCGATTGAATTTGGAGACAAAAACCATAGCTCCAATACCTGCAAATAGGGCAGCTCCAGAGGTAAATTTAGTAAAGAAGGTGATGATCGTTATCCAGCCTAATACACCTAAAATCAAGTATCTTCGCCAAGCGGTGCCTGTTTGTTGTAGTAAGGTCAGGTAACGTAGTATTCCCCCACCTACTAGTAGCAGGAAAATCACCGTCATATTATTATAAGAAAGCGTTGTTGGTTGTAGTGAAAAGCCCATTAAACTTCCTAGCAAAATAAAGCCAAAAAAGCCATAAGTAGGCAGTTTCTCATCCTCCTTAAAAAAGGGCTGTTGCTTGATCCATTGTTGACCTGCCCAAGCAAAAAACAAGGCTGAAACCGCAATTAATGCGATTCTCAAATATTTATAGCCTAAAACCCCTAAATCCATCCAGCCAAAAGCTTTGATGATATACCATTGGTATTGGAATCGTGCAGGGGAATGGTCTGGTTCAACAAGATTCATCATGTGAAAACCTGCATCGGTCAAATCGAATCCCTTGTCTACTCCCCATACGATGGTCAGTAAGGCAAATAATGCCATTCCGACTAAAAGTAGGCTATTGATGAGGTTTAATTTCATGTGTGCTTATAACTCAAACGAGCAATCTATGCGATTAACTAGCGTAAAATTGCTCGTTTTTATATCTATAATTATTTAGTAATTCAATTCATGTGCTCGATTCAAATAACGTCTAGCACCAGGATAATTAGGTAAAATACCAAGGGTTTCTTCACAATACTCAATCGCCTTATCATACTGTTTCAACCTAAAATATCCCTCACAAAGACAACCAAAAGTCACCACACTCTTACTACGATAAGTCAATGCTTTTTCTGCCTCTTCCACACCAGATTCTACATCCCCTCTCACCAAATAGTCCATCGCCTTCATATTATGCAACTCTGCCAATCCCACCTTTGTACCAAACTCCTTGAATTGTACTGTTTTTTTATTGATCGTTTTCTCTATCTGCCTAGTATATCTATCCAATGTTTCCTGACGGATATTTTGATAGCGTTCTACATTATATTGATCTAGTGCAGCAATATTATAAAACCCTTCTGCGGCAAATAATTTGAAGGACAATACATTTCCTGTTTTATTTTTGATAAATAAATTATTGGCCTGTCCAAAATTAGCCACCATTACTAAGGCTAATACCAACATTGTGGCATATTGCTTCCATTTTTCATTGATAAACATATCTATCAAGACAATAATCGCTACTGTAGCAAAAAAACGATAGATTAAATCTAAGAAAATGACATAGCGTACATTTTTGATGATTAGATTAAAAACCAACAAAGTATAGACAAAGAAAGCCAATAGCATCAATTCATTGAAAGGCTGCTTTGCTTTATATTTGAATAAATAGTAGGCTAGACCAATAAAGAAAAGAATAGAGGTAATGGGAGATAAAACAAAAAAGTCAACGATATACCGATACCAAGGACCTTCTTTTAGGGCAATATGTCCGTAATATCGTTCACTAACTAGATGGCGTTGTGTCTGTGCCGTAACGATCTCTTGTAAATTGCTAAATCCAAAGAAAAGCAAGTAGATACCAACAAGTAGTATACCTGGTATAGCAAATGCTAATAATATCTGTTGATAGGTTATTTTTCTACCATAAAACCACTTAGCCAATAGCATTCCTCCTCCAAAAAAAGGAATCAGAAAGACACTTTGTTCTTTATTGGTAATGCTGAAGGTGAGCGAGAGTATAAAGAAAATCAAGTGTTTTCTATTCTCTGGCTCATTCACCAATAAAAAGAAACTAAAAAAGGCCAATAATACAGTTAAGCAGTAGGGCAGTTCGGACATGGCTTTGCCTGCATAGGCCAATAGGAGTGGCGCACAAGCCAGTAGTATGGCTGTGAGCAAGGCATGTC
Source organism: Bacteroidota bacterium (assembly GCA_020628015.1). Classification (GTDB taxonomy): domain Bacteria; phylum Bacteroidota; class Bacteroidia; order Chitinophagales; family UBA2359; genus JAHDFT01. The sequence continues at coordinate 4,600 of JAHDFT010000217.1, read as the reverse complement.
GGGTATCCCAATATCGTTTGACGAAAAAGAAGGTGAGGTAAATGATAATAATAAAGGCAAATATGGAAATCCAAGCTCCAGAACGGATATTGGGTATGAAAATCATAGCGAAGCGGTGTAGGAGAATACGACTAACCCTTAGCGGATGATGTGCTTTTCCTGAACTATCTTTAGCTTTATGTGCATTTTTTTTCTCTATATACTCCTCTACTAGGTAATCAAAGCCTCCAAATATGCCTTTTTGTTGTATGACCCTAGCTTGATTGTAGTATTTCTTTTGATCCCCTTTATTCCAGTTTGGAATAAAATTGAAAGACCATAATGCAGCAGCAAGCGTAATGACTGTCAGTATCGCTAAAGGTTGATATTGTTTCCAATTCATATCATGCTTTATAGTGGGTTTTTAACTGTTCCCATTAGCACTCGCCATTGCTGCCTTTAATTGTTTGGCTACTAGAGCTGCTTCTTCCATAGTCAGATCGTAGTAGAATGGTAAACAAAGGGCAGTACGGGCAAGTTTTTCGGACACGGGACAGCTTTCCCCCTTCACATAAGGAAGTTCATTTAAAGAGGGATAGAAGTAACGGCGTGCAAAAATACCATTATCCTCTAAATTTTGTTTTACTTTTAATAGGGTTTTTTCATTTTCAAAGAAAATTGGATAATACGAATAGTTATAACTGACTTCATCAGGTACAATCGGTCTGAAAATAGGTAGCGGTTTTAACCACTCATCATAAGCCTCTGTCAATGCTTTTCTTTTTCGAATAAATTCTGGAACTCTAGGTAAGTTACACAAACCCATAGCCGCATGATATTCCGAGTTTTTAGCATTAATACCCAATGCAAAATGATCATCTCCTTTATGACCAAAACTCCTGGACAAATCAATCGCTCTAGCCAAATCGTCATCATCTGTAATAATCGCACCGCCTTCAATAGTATGAAAAAGCTTAGTTGCATGAAAACTTACCGTAGAAAAATCACCATACTTCAAGACAGACTCCCCTTTATAATTCACCCCAAAAGCATGAGCCGCATCATAAATCACCTTTAGTCCATGTTTCTCCGCAATTTCCTGAATGGCTTCTAAATCACAAGGAATACCATAGACATGAGTAGCCATTATCGCTTCCGTTTCTTCAGTAATGGCTGCTTCTATTTTATTAGGATCTATGCAGCAAGTTTGTGGGTCAATATCCACGAAAACAGGCGTACAGTTTTCCCAAAGAATAGCAGAAGTAGTTGCTACATAAGAAAATGGTGTTGTAATGATTTTTTGACTTAGATTCAATGCCTTAATGGCCATTTGTAGGACAATCGTACCATTAGTGGTAAAAAATAAATGCTTTACCCCCAAATATTCCTTCAAATCATGCTCTAACTGTCGCACCATTTGCCCATTATTTGTCAACCAAGCACTCTCCCAAATCTTTTCTAAATAGGTATTGTACTCCTCCATAGGAGGCAAATAAGATTTATTGACTGGTATCATTGTTCTTTTTTTAGTGGTGGTACAATTAATATTGATTGGATCTGAAAAATATAATTATAGATAGTACTATAAGTGATGGATTAGAAATAAATTAGGCCGAAATATCCTTTCAATTATTTAGTCTAAGACAAGGCGCAAAAATAGCGCATACATGGAATGTACGTAATATTTTTGTAACGCAGTATTAGGCTAAATAATAAAGGATATGGCCTAATTTATTTCTGTTCCATCACTAATTAGCCGATAAAGGTCACTTTCCCATCTTTCAACTCATAACGCTCACCAGATTCACTACAAATACCTTTTCCATCTTCATCGAATTTAATTCTAGCACCAAATCGACTCATCCAGCCAATTTGGTGGGCAGGTACGCCAACGAGTAAAGCATAGGCTGGTACATCTTTGGTAACGACTGCACCTGCACCAATAAAGCAATATTCATTGAGAGTAATGCCACAAACAATCGTCGCATTAGCACCAATCGTTGCGCCTTTTTTAATCAGTGTAGATTTGTATTCACTCTTCCGATTGACTCCACTTCTAGGATTAATGACATTTGTCAATACCATTGAAGGGCCTAAAAAGACATCATCTTCACAAACCACGCCTTCATAAAGAGAGACATTATTTTGTATTTTGACATTATTGCCAATCTTGACATTATTGGCAACAAAAACATTCTGTCCTAGACTACAGCCTTCACCGATAACGGCTTGCGGCATGAGGTGACAGAAGTGCCACACCTTTGAATTGGCACCAATTTGACAGCCTTCATCAGCAAATGCTGAGGGATGTACATAGGCATCGGGGTGTATGTTTGACATAGTTCAATTGTATATGTGTTAGTAAAATAAAGGAGAAAATCATATCCCCTTTATCTAACCGCTAGTTCATCTATTTTTTGAGGAGGATTGAGCATAATCGTATCGAGTTCTCTACTTGCATAAATACGCTCAATAATATCCACGACTTTTAAGCCTTCCAATGCATTGGTATCAATAGAGTCTCTACCTAGTAAGGTATCGACTACATTTTGAATGATGTAGTGGTGATTCGCTGCACTACCCTTATAAGGTCCATAATCATTAGGTGGATTAGTAGGCTCTAATTCAGGCATTTCGTAGTTCTCAATATGACAATATTCCACCTCATTCATATATTGCCCACCGACTTTAACACTACCTTTGGAACCAACTATTGTAATGCTACTCTCCATATTTTGTCCCCAACAAGCAGTCGAAAAATTCAAACATCCCAAACCACCATTGACAAATTCAAAATGTACCAATCCAGAGTCTTCAAATTCTGTATTGTGTTGGTGGGTAAAGTTCCAGAATTTAGCATTGACATTTTTGACATCCCCCAAAATCCAGTACATAATGTCTATGAAGTGGCTAAATTGAGTAAAAAGTGTTCCACCATCCTTTTCCAAAGAACCTTTCCATTTATTGGTAGGTCGGTTGTAGTATCGTTCATCTCGATTCCAGTAGCAATTGATTTGTACTAAGTGAATATCTCCAAGCGTACCATCTTGTACAATCGACTTCAACCACTTAGAAGGCGGACTATAGCGATTTTGTTTCACCACAAATACATTTCTCGAAACTTGCAAGGACTTGAACACAACTTGTTCACAAGCAGCTCTAGATAATGCCATCGGCTTTTCAATCACCACATGATAACGTTCCTCCAATAATTGAATGGCATAAGGTGCATGTAAATAGTTGGGTGTACAGATAGATACTACATCAATATCGGTTAATCCAGCAGCCAAAAAATCCTCAATAGAATTGAAAGCTTGAGCATCATAGCCCAATACTCGCCCATCTTCTAACCTTTCTGCATCAATATCTACATACGCCTTTAGCTCTGATTCTGGATGTTCATGAATGATTTTGGCGTGTCGTTTACCGATATGACCAAACCCAACTACTGCAAATTTGATTTTTTTCATTTGTGTACTTTATTATTTATAGTAATTTGATTGTCTATTTATTACATTTTGATAATCAAATCACTATCGAATAGTTAATAACAAAAATTAGATAGTGCAAGATTAATGATAACTATCTAAGATCTTTATTGACTTCCATATCAAACCACATCCCAAAGAGGGTAAATAGACTGGCACTATTGAAACTAAAGAGTGCCGCCATTGCATTGATATCTGGAATGTCTCCTGTACTTCCCCAAATCCAAAAAACTCTGATAAAGAGGAAAATGGTAAGGAGGGTAAATAGGAAGCCCATAAAATAAAAAAGAACGAGTGGGTGGAAGTTACGAATGATGTATTTTTCTTTCATTCGGTATAAAAAGAGGCGTAGTAATAAATTGGGGATGGTAAAAATGACTTTTCTAATTTTAATACCTGATTTTTCACCAACATTGTATACTGGTTCTACGGGAACATCCCGCACTTTAAAGTCATAGATATTTAATTTTACCAATAAATCATTAGGCTGACCATATCGTTTGTACATTTTGTCCCAGTCGATAGTAGATAGAGCCTTATGACTAATGGCTGTATAACCTGTTTGCGAATCGGCAACATGCCAATAACCTGAAGCAATTTTGGTTAGTAGAGACAGGACAGAATTACCAAAATACCTTACTTTAGGAATTTTTTGATATGCTTCTCCTGTAAATAAACGGTTTCCTTTTGAATAATCTACCTCTCCATCCGCTACGGGATCAAGGACAGCAGGTAAGTCATCAGGATTCATTTGAGCATCACCAGCCATCACCACCGCAATATCAATATTATTATCTCTTGACCACTTATAACCCGTCGCAATCGCTCCTCCCACACCTTGATTGACCTCATGGTTAATGAGGAGGATTTTCGGATTTTTGGCTGCTTCTGCCGCTACAATTTCACCAGTTCTGTCCTTACTCTTATCATTCACAATCACAATCTTATCCACTATATCTGGCATTGTATCCGTCACCATCTTAATCTGCGTTTCTTCGTTATATGCTGGAACTACAACGCTAACGGTCTTTCCTTTATACATTCTGTTTGTATTTGTTTTTTTGTTAAACAACCGTAAAAATAGACGATATAAAAAATAAGACTATTGATACGGATTTAGTAATGAGTATAAG
>JAHDFT010000216.1 GCA_020628015.1 Bacteroidota bacterium | reverse complement strand
AGTATAGGGTTAAATTTATCCATCAAAATGCGGAAATTATTTTTTGACTGTTACTAAAACATTTAATTATAAGACATAGGAGTTACCCTATACATAATACGATATTACTATGTACTTATAATTTTAGCAATGGATATTAACTGATAAAGTTTCTGTAAATATGCATTATAATTCCTTGTATCTACAGGACATAGGAATGTTTGTTTACTAGAATAGAATGAATTTTACTCTAGTAAGCACACAAAAGAATAAGGCATACCTATACAGAAATATCTATTTCCGTTGTATGTAAAAAGTGTAATTTATTTGCTGAAAAATGCTGAAAAATCAAATTGTATAATAAATAGTAGGAAGAATGATAACTTAGGCAAAGTGGTGGCAATAGAATTTCATTTATACCACAGACTATGCGCTATAATACATTTATTTAAGAATAAATTTGGGAAAAATATTTTACAAAGTGTTATTTATTTATTAAAAGCTACTTTTTGTTAAAATGGCATTGAAAAATTAAGGAGTTACTGACAACCTAATATAATTAAATAAAATAGAAATTTACTAAAACTGTCTTTTTGCTGATCGTGATCTGTTAATTGCTTGCCCAAAGTTAAGCAATTTTTTATTTTATCAAAACTATATTTTAAAAGAATGGCATACTATGACATTATTTTGATACACTTATTACATTTACTCATAATAACCACACATAAAACAATAGCCAACAAACATTTATACATAAACAGATATTCATTTAAATAAATAAATATCTCAAAATAAAATCTACAGTAGTATAAATTCCAGTTCGCCTTTTTATTATACACAAATAGTAAAAAAACAAAAGGACAATTGAATACTCAATTGTCCTTTTGCTTTCACTCTGTTTAATATTGATCTGCTTTATCTTATCGTCTGTATCCGATAAACTCGCTGTTCATCATCAATATTCACCTTGACCAAATACATCCCGACAGGATAAGCACGCAAGTCAAGCTGTTCACTATAATTATTGGTCTGTTTTCGTTGATCAGATACAATCATCTGTCCTAGTGTATTGAATACCTGAACCGAATAGTCTGCCACTATTTCCGTACCTATTTCTACAAAAAAGACCCCTTCATTTGGATTTGGGAAGACAGATATATGCGTATTTATTAAGTCCTCCTCTAATCCTACCGCAAATAGATCTAAATAACCATTCTTTGTCTCTGTATCCGAGCCAGCAGGATTCGTTGCTCGTAAGGTGACATTATATCGACCTGGAGAATTGTAGTAGACCGACGGATTTTGTTCCGTCGAACTAGAAGGATTACCTCCTGGAAAACTCCACGACCATTGATTCGGACTATTGGAAGAACGATCATAATAATCAACCGTTATTGGAGCAGAGCCATTGGTGACATTAGAAACAAAGTTCGCAGCAGGTTTTTGGAAAGCTCTAGCTCCTCGCTTGTACCACAATAACCACTTTGCCTCCGTAAATACATCCTGTGCGCTACCCGTACTACTCAAACTGCTAGTAGAAACAGGTATGGCTCTTACAATTGTATCCCCATTGACTCCTGTATTATAGGTAATAAGATTATCATCTGGTCCAAAATGTGGATAACCCAACATATTATTACTCTCTAATACCGTTCCGACCTTTCCATTCTCCAAATTCGCCATCAAAATCGCTACCGTTCCATCATTTGTATCAATGTAGTCAAAGCAAATGATATGAGAGGCATTACTAGAAAAAGAAGGATTACCAATACTCACCCCAGCAGGTAAAGACTGGAATAATTTGAAAATCGTACCATCTCCATACCCATTTGTAGCATTATCCCAAACCTTAATCACCCCAATATCCCAATAATCCAAGCTATTATCACCACCGCCACTTAATCCAAAATCAGAAACCAAGTTATAGGCATCATACATGACATATTCTCCTTCATTATCCCAATCAATTTGGTCCGCATACACAGGTGTATCTCCTTTAATACCATCGGCTGTCGTTGGATTTTCTAATACAAACTGCGCGCCTTCTTGTGTGGCAAAATTATAGACATATACATAAGGCGTATCATCAAACTGACTCACATAGGCAATTTTATTACCATCTGGCGAATAAGCCACATTGGTTAAATCACCCGAATCTGTTAATCTATCTACCCCCTGATTTTCTAAATTGACATCATAAATATTGAAATCAGAACCAATAAAAGCTGCCCATTTACCATCCTCAGAAATACTTGGCTTACTAATAGATCGTCTATTGGTTAAAGGTGTCAAATTATTATTCGCTACATCATAATCATAAAGCATGGTCACATTACTAGCATTAGAAGCTTCGTGAACAATCATACGCTCATCACCAACTACTGGCGGTAATTCTGTAGGCGAACCCGTTCCTGTGTCTGGATTATCCACCACCTCATCATCAGCAAAAATCCCTACATCACTGAATGCTTTACGTGCAGCATCTGCAACAGTTCCACCATATAAATCATTCGCTGCTTTAACAACTGCCAATCGACAATCAACAAATTTAGAAGATTGGGTCAAGTAGCTGGCCAAAGCTCGGTAATATACCTGCTCGGCACGATCCTTACCCACTGCCGAATTTGTCGCAAAATTATAGAAAGCACGATTTGGAATACCACTATTCACATGCACCCCTCCATTATCCTCATTACTCGCCATGCGCTGATACTCGTTCATATGCTTAGGTTGCCAAGCATAATGCCCAGTAGATTCCCCATTATTCGGATTCTGCATATCTCTCAAAGCACCAGAAGAAAAATAGGTTCTATTGACAATATCTTCTCCTAATTTCCAATCTTCTCGGTCAAGCATGACCCCAAAAACATCCGCAAAAGACTCATTCAAAGCACCAGGCTGGAATTGATAGACCAAATTGGCTGTATTTTGAATCACCCCATGACTCATCTCATGCCCTGCCACATCTAATGCACCAGCCAAAGGTTCGAAAGCCGTTCCCCCATTACCATAACCCATAAAATAACCATTCCAAAAAGCATTTTCCATAGAAGAACCGTCACTCTCTGAAATATTCACAATAGAATTAATCGTTCCACCTATACCATCTAATGATTCTCTACCAAAAGTATTTTTGAAATATTCATAACACAATCCTGCATTAAAATGAGCTGAAACATTTGCTTCCTTTCCTCTCCAATCATTTTTATCTTGCGAAATAGAGTGAGACAAGTCACTCTGTAGGCGAGATAGTGGATTATTGAATAAATCTAGGGTCAAAATCGCACCTACAGGATCATGTGGAATGGAAGATTTACTCGCATTATACATTGGACGAGTCGCATCTATCATAAAATAGAAATTATCCTCCTTATATAAATTCAAAGTTCTACTTTGTCCATTCAAATCCGTTCCTCTACCCACTTCTTTTCCAACTAAAGTACAAGTTGCATAAAGGGACTTCAAAACCTCCCCACTTTGGGCATCTATAAAATATTCATAACGATGCACCAAATCAGGCATATAATTAACGTGCCAGACCAAATCCATCTTTTTCCCATCCTCACTAGGTAAGAATAGTAATTGTGGTTCTGGTAAGTCAACGTTTAGTATGTATTTATATTCTTCGATTGCTGCTTGATGGGCTTGAACCTCCTCTGCACTATGATCATGCCCATGATGACCATGCATCATGGCATGTTTTGCCAATTCTGGATGCAATTCAAAATGTTCTTCGACTTTGGTGAAGGCAGTTTCCGCTGAAATGCTAGGATTAGTTTTGACCTCTTTTGGTGTTGCATAATAACGACCATTAAAACCCTCTACTCCTTCTTGGTGTAAATGCACAATGACATCACTACCCCACACTTTTATGCCTTTGTAGTATTGATCCATACGAATGTGCGTATAGCCTAAGTCATCTTTTTCCGTTTTTTTGATTTGAAATTCTGTAGCAGGATCTTTGATTTGTAAAAGTTGAGCATTTTCTGTTAAAAAAGCTTTGGCTACATCTGCTTGGCTGGCCTTTTTGGCTTGGATTTTTGATTTGGGATATAAGTTTTCACCCGTAATAAATACAGGTGTAGACTGTGTTTCATCCCAAACAACTTTAGCTTTAGCATCCACCATTCTAAGTTTAGCTATTTCAGCATTTTGATGGATGCGTTGTAGTGTAATTGGCTGTAAAAAATTTGAGGCTAAGGGAGAAATTGTATAAGTCTTCGTATTGGATTTAGCTTTAAGGGATTTTGAAGAAGGTGCTTTGATAAGGTTAGTCAAATCAACAGTTGATGTTCGCTGACCTTTCTTTCGCTTGGCATCCAAAATACTACCTTCTTGAGCAAAAAGAAATGTACTGCTGAGTAACAACAATAATAGGATGCTGAATGACTTGAGCGTGGATTTTGTTTTAGTGTATAGCATGATCGTTTATTTTTTGTATGACACAAAGGGGTTACTGTACCTATAGAACGGGCTACGGATCGTTCTAATGCATACATAGTCAAGTAATTAAAAGTAAAATCACTTTTTTCTTACTAGGGTGTTTGATGAGGAGTTCAGAGAGCGTAATGTTACATACGCTAGAAACCTATTGAGCAATTGGCTAGTTTATAGACTTATTCTATAAGCATATCATTGTCAATAATATACATAAATTTGGATCAGCTAGGGAAGGAGATAATTGATGAATATAAAAATTAGGAAGTGTTGAAGCTAGGAAAGTGTTGAAAACGTTTTCAAAAATAAATGGGAAAGAAACTACAGTGATCAGATGTGCTAAAATAAATTACCATATGGATTATATAAACAAGACTCTCAACACTTAACACATACATTGACTATCACTTATCAAAAAAGATTAATTTACATGTAGCTTATTTTCCATAAATTTTAAATATTAGACATAAATCGTTTAAAAAACAAGCATTTCAGAACTTCAAATCTAATTTCTAGTATTTCAAAAGTATAATGTGTTGATATTCTGTTTTTTTACTATAAAGCATAAAGAAATATCAACACATTAATTACTCTTTATTTTACAAGTTGCATCATCTCATCATATACCTTTTGAATTTCACTAGGTATTTGATGATCATTACTTCCCCAGGTCAATTTATTACTACCAGAAGAAACAAAGAAATACAAGTTTCCAGGATGATTAAAGTTCAATGAATTAACTTTCGCATTTTTGAGATCATCTTTAACCTTCGCTAATTGACCTGCCGAAAGTGTTTTAACAACTTTACTTTCATTAGGTTTCATGCTATTGGTTTTTACTACTTTCCCATCAGGTAATATAGAAAAGGTCGTTACTGCTCCAGTAAATCCACCACCACTACCAAAGGTAATGGCTGCTCCTTGTGTCGAGCGTGGTTTTTCATCTGCAATGTTCATCGCCCCTTCTAATGCTTGTTCTTTGCTTGTACTTGTGGTAGAAGTCGTTGTAGTCGTCGTTGTTGCAGGTATATTGGAAACTTGTGGTTGACCAATATTACCTTTCGTAGAAGTAGACGAAGTTGTTGTAGTCGTTGTTGTTGAACTGCTTTCTTTTGCTGGAGGCTTGGTTTTAACTTTATCTGCTGTAATATCCTTTGTTGGTGGTGCTTTCTCTGTTTTTGGAGTCTCGACAGTAGGCTTTTTACTTACTGTTTTTGTTTGTTCCTTTTCTTTTACTTCAGGAGCTTTTTTAGCTTCCTTTTCTGTACTTGTTTTTTGGTCTTTTTTTTCAGCTACTGCTGCTTCTTTTGCTGTTTCTTCTGTTTTCGATTCCTCAACCTTTTCTTCCTTAGCATCTTGCTCATTAACAGTTTCGTCTTTAGGGTCTGATTGTTCTGTCATAGCAGTCTCCTCTTTTTTAGGTTCATTTTTAATGGAATCACTTTGTTTTTGATTACAAGCAAATAACATGAGTAAACAACATGCCATTGCTATGCAAAATAACTGGTTAGTGCTGTGTTTCATAAGTTGCAAATGTTTAAGCGCAACTATCGACAATCAAGGTATAACATATGTCAGTAATACTTAGGTACTGATTTTCCATTTCTAAAATAAAAAGGTGAATGTTGCTTGATTGACTGGCTTGATAGTTACATAAAATATAAGAATGTGGACTAAGATTAGTAGAAAGTGTTTTGACTGTATCGGTTCCTAGAAAATAGTAAAAATCACATATGCTCGTTTTTCACTACTCCCAATAGGATAAATATCAAAAAAATAATTCATAAATCAAAGAGACGGTTTAACTTTATAGCTTGTCAAAAGAATGTCACCGCAATTTTATGGACTGAACAAAGCTTGAATAGTTAAAATCATCTGAAAAAAAAAGTCCACATTCTTCTATTTTCATTATACATCTCTTTTTAATTTACACTTAATCCAATACTTAATGTAATAATAAACATCGCAATACCCATCTTTAACCAATCCACTTTACGAAATTTAAAATATAAGATAAAAGACAGCACCATACCGTAGCCTAGCAGACATTGAATCATATTTGTTGTTGGAAAAGGAATGACTGCAAAAGTATAATGAGATAAATATTCTAGTAAATAATTGTTGCCTGCCATCAATAATTCCATCATTTTACCTAAACAAGCTTGTAAAAAAGGAAAATAAGCACAAGCAAAAAATAATACACCTAGGAGTAGAAATAAAAATGCAAAGAGGGATAAAAAGATATTGCTGACAAAACTCAATAAAGGAAATTGCTGAAAATAGAAAATAACGAGTGGTAAAGTGCCAATTTGGGCGGCGGTGGTGACAAGTGTTCCTTGCCAAATGCTATTGAGGATTTTATTGGGAAAGCTGTAGAGTTGATTTAAAGGAGGGAAAATTAAAACAATACCTACTACGGCTCCAAAGGAAAGTTGAAAACCTGCGTGGAATAGTAGAAAGGGATCGTATAGTAGAATGATAAAGGCGGAAAAAGCGATTCGGTTGTAGACATTGGGTTTCTTGCGGAATAAATCTCCTGCTGTTAATATGGTAAACATAATCGCTGCTCGCAAAACAGAGGCTCCTAAACCTGTTAATAAAGCATAAGCCCAAATGCCTATCCAGAGTAATACAATCTGCGTCCAATGTTTGCGTAGTCGATTGCGATAGGTCGGTATCCATTGGATTAACCATTGTAGAATACCTGTGATAATGGCTACATGCATCCCTGAAACAGCCAAAACATGCATGGCTCCTGTTCGCCCATAAATTCCTCTAATGGATTGATCTAAGTATTGTTTATTGCCTAGTAATAATGCAGCGGCTACGCTGGCTTCTTTCTTACCCATATTTTCAAATAAACTTTGGGTAGCGTATGCTCTATACCTATAAACCCAATTCATCAACACATTTGGAGAGCTAAAACCTGTAGCTGCCCATTGTCCTTTGCGAAGATAGACTTGATGATAGATTTGTTGTAATGCCATAAACTGTTGGTAATCAAAGGTAGCACCTGGTTTTGGTGGGCGAATTGCTTTGATATTGGATTCGATAAGTAAGTGATCTCCATAGGAGATTTGAGGCATTTCGCCTTTTTTAGACCAGCGCAATACTATTTTTCCTTTGGTATGTCTGATGTTTCCATTTTTGTGTAAACGATAGACTTCTCCTATGGCTTGCCAGCTTTTCTTTTTTTCTTCTAATGGTTGGCTAATTCGCACTTCCCAAGATTCGACATCCTTCAAATAATGTCCAAAATGATCGGTTTGTTGAATGGCGATTTGCTGGTAGGTATATTGTCCACCAATGAGGAATAGTAGTAAAAAAATCAACACGCCTCTACCCCATTGAAATAAGGAATTTTGTCGCCAAATTTTGAGCCATTCACTTAAAAAAAGTAATACTAGAAATATACTAATGACCAATAACGAACAATAATAGTCAGATTGTTGGTAGTGAATAAGGGAAATGCCTAGACAAAAGGGAATCAATAGGCGTACAAATGGGATTTCTTGCCAACGAAGATACATTGTTGATGGTTTTTGGGTGAATGCTATTTTCTTGGAAGACGTTTTGGGAGGGTATTTTTCCCGATTAGATGGGCTTTTTATCCATCACTAAACATAAAAAAATCAGGTAGCCTACAATTAGACTACCTGACCATATATTGATAATAATTCAATTATTTCGTTCTGTTTCGATCTTTCTTTGTCCTCTAAACCATTTTATTCGCACAGCTAGAAGAAGCAAATGCATCTGGTTTAGCTTTAAAAGCAAAGCCCATGCTAAGGATGTAGCCCATTGCTTCATTCAAAGCAGCATTAGACTTGAATTGTGGATCGGTATTAATGTCTGCGTGTACTTCCAATTCGACATTGTATTTGTCAAAAAGATCACAAAGTTTGTATGCAATATCTATGGACTTCGCCACTTCTAAAAGCATTCGCTCTTTGATAGACATTTTTTGGGTTGATTTTTCATTGTGAATGAACATGAATCCCCCTTTTTTTTCTCGAAGAAACACAATAACAGTTGCAAACTCTACCGTCTTACCATATACCTGCGAATCTGTACCAATACACACTTTGAGTCGGTTGCCTGCTTTTCTTTCCCTGATAATCGTTTGCTCCACAGCGTTGTGGACATCAGGAATTTGGTCTCCATTGAATTTCCTCCATTGCCGTGTTTTCATGATTAAGATTTAAAATGTTATAAGTGATTGTATGGTCATAAAATAAGTTTACATGACTTACTTCTTACCATTATAAAAAAACCATAAGTGTTGTCTTTATGTATAGCCTAACTTGCAAAACGATAAAATAATTCATTTAAAGGCTAAAAAAAGTATTTTCTCTTTTTAACTATTTCAAAAAAATGTTATCTTTGCAGTCGGATTTTACTAAAATATAGAACAAAAAAAATAAAGTCATGAAAAAAGGTATACATCCTAAAAACTACCGTATGGTTGTATTTAAGGATTTCTCTTGTGACGTTTCGTTTCTTTGTCGCTCCACAGCAGAGACAAAAGATACGATTGTATGGGAAGATGGGAATGAATACCCGCTCGTTAAATTAGAGATTTCCAATGCTTCACATCCTTTCTTTACAGGAAAGATGAAGTTTGTAGATACCGCAGGT
>JAHDFT010000215.1:4064-9101 GCA_020628015.1 Bacteroidota bacterium | reverse complement strand
GTAGGGACAAGGCATGATGTAGGGACAAGGCATGCCTTGTCCCCACGTAATATTGTTATATTATTTCTTCGGTTGAATTTCATCATAGCGTGGAATTTCTCCCGATTTTATTTTATTCAAATAACCCCAAACATCTTTCTTTACTAGCGGAGCTAAGAAATACAAACCTAAGATATTAGGAAAACTCATTGCCAGGATCATCAAATCAGAGAAATCTAGTACATTCCCTAGACTCGCTGCTGAACCGATGACTACAAAAACACAGAAAATCACCTTATAGATTAATTCTGAAGTTTGGCTTTTCCCAAATAAATAAGTCCAACATTGGGTACCGTAGTAAGACCAAGTAATCATGGTAGAAAACGCAAAAAGGATTACTGCAATGGTCAATAATACAGGGAACCAAGAGATTACTGTAGAAAAAGCGAAAGAGGTCAAGGCAACCCCTGCACCTGTACTGGTATCTCCTGTAAAATTAGCGTTAGCACCTGTGATAACAATCACCAATGCGGTCATCGTACATACGACAATTGTATCAATAAATGGCTCCAATAAAGCCACCAAACCTTCACTCGCAGGATTGTCTGTTTTTACCGCAGCATGGGCAATAGAAGCCGAACCAACACCCGCCTCATTAGAGAAAGCCGCTCGTCTGAATCCCTGAATAATTACGCCAATCACACCTCCTTCCACAGCTGTGGGTGAAAAAGCTCCACTAATGATCTTGCCAATAGCCGCAGGTAGTTCTGTAATATTTGCCAAAATAATTACAATAGCTGCTGTTAAGTAAACTGCTACCATTAAAGGCACCAATTTTTCCGTTACCGTTGCAATCTTCTTAATCCCTCCAATAATCACTACTGCCACACAAACCGCCATAATCAAACCAAATACCCAACCTTGTCCTTCTAACAAGCCAAAAGTACCTGAAAACTGACTGTAAGCCTGATTGACTTGGAACATATTACCACCTCCAAAAGAGGCACCAATACATAAGACTGCAAATAGTCCTGCTAGGATTTTACCTAACCATCCCTTATTTTGATCTTCCAAACCCTGCTTCAAATAATACATTGGTCCACCATATACCTTACCCGTTTCATCCATCTGACGATACTTTACGCCTAGCGTACATTCTACTAATTTGGTAGACATTCCTAAGAATCCAGCCAAAATCATCCAGAAAGTAGCACCTGGTCCACCAACAGAAACGGCAATCGCCACCCCTGCGATATTTCCTAGACCAACAGTACCAGACAAGGCTGCGGTTAGGGCTTGAAAGTGGGAGACTTCTCCTTTGTGTACAGGGTCATCATATCGTCCACGTACTACATCTATTGCAGTTTTAAAACCTCTAAGGTTAATAAAGCCCATATAAACGGTAAAAAAGATCGCTCCTAACACCAACCATACAATAATAATGGGAACATCTTGCCCATTAATCTGTCCTATTGGAAAAAATACAATGTAGTATAACCAAGATACTAAAGGCGCAAATGCATTATTAATTGCCTCATCTATACCGCCTCCTTCTTGGGCGAATACTTGTGGTAGCCCAAGTAGTAAGCCACCCATCAATAAAAGTAGTTTTTTCATTTTTACTTTCGTTTGTATTGAATTTCACAAATTTTCATCAAAATAATAATTCTTTAGGAGAAAGAAGAATTTTAATATAATGTGTTATTAATCACTATCCAATTAGCTATTAATAACTGTGGTCTAAATTCTATAAAAAAAATGTCTCATAAAAGCCTTAGTCAAGAGATTTTTGATTAGAATTGGGTGTTGCTTGCTTAGGTGTAGACTTTACATTGCTTATATTGTGATTCTAGTAAAATTACTGTGGAAAAAAGTGCTTTAGTCTGTGCTTTAGTTCGTCCTTATTTTTTATTTTGCCCTTCCATTCATAAAATCTAAAAATATGCCCCCTATACACGAAGCTCTTCTTCAGGCTTATCCTCAAGCAGCTACGAAGCAATTGAAACGTCATGAATTTTTGATTCAGGAAGGTCAAATAGAGCATCATCTTTATTTTGTAGAAAGTGGAGCTTTACGGGTATTCTATCAGACAGAATTTGAGGAACATACGATTCGTTTTGGCTATCAACATTCTATTATTAACTCGCTTGCCTCCTTTTTGAGTGGAAAACCTTCTGAATTTTATATACAAGCGATTCGTAAAACGACTTTAAGGGCTTTTCCTAAATCCTTTTTTAGAAGCTTTACCACCGCTAGTCCTGAAAGTCTCCAACAATACAATCAACTCCTAGAATTATTGGTGACTCAGCAAATTGAAAGAGAAATTGACCTCCTTACCCCCTCTCCACTTGAACGCCTACAAAGGGTACAAGCTCGCAGTCCACAACTTTTTCAAGAGATTCCAGCGAAATATATTGCCTCTTATTTGCGTATGTCTCCCGAAACATTGAGCCGAATTCGTAATTCTTGATTTGAATCAATGTTTTGGCTTTAGCTTTGGTCTATCTTTGTAGTAAATCAAACAACAATAATTAAAATCATATAATCATGAAAATTCAAAGACAAGCTTTAATCAACGAACTAAGCCAAATTGTAGAAAAAGCCATTACAAGTGCTCAAGGATTTAAAAACCTAAGTCCAGAACAACTCAATTTTAAAGAAGATGCTAATTCTTGGAGTATTTTGGAATGTTTGGAGCATCTAAATTTATATGGAGACTTTTATTTACCAGAAATCGAAACACAAATACTAAAGACACCAAGTACAACAGCTAATGCGGAGGTGTTTAAAAGTGGTTGGTTGGGTAATTATTTTGCGAATAGTATGCGTCCTAAAGCAGATGGGAGTGTGAATAAAATGAAAACTTTTAAGGATAAAGACCCTGCGGCTTCTAATTTGCCTATCAGTACTATCGACCGTTTTATTAAGCAACAAGAAAGTCTATTGAATTACCTCAAACAGGCACAAAAACTGGATTTAACAAAACTCAAAACAGGTATTACATTGACTAAATGGATTAAATTACGATTGGGGGATACTTTAAGATTTGTGGTTTATCATATTGAACGACATATGTTACAGGCGGGGCGAGTGGAGGTTAAGGTTCCAGTAGCTGTTGAGGGAAATTAGATGTATCTTTATCAATCATTTTGACCGTTTTTTATTTTTAGAGTTTTGACAAAAAAGAAATTAAAATAAGGACGCTCAATTCCATTCCAGCAGCTACTCGATTTGATGATTTCAATCACCTCCTTCCTATGAAAGGGGGAAATGATATTGAACAGATTTTTTGGTATAAAGATCAGTTGAGTCAATAAGTATTAGCGTTTTGACAAGCCTAGTACTCATATAGTTTTGTACCTATCAAGCTATTTCAGAAAGAGGAAACATTAAGAAAATTAAGGGAGAATATAGTTTAAAAGCACTTAATTTCCTTAACTCTTCTCTTAATTCCTCATATGTTTAATTCTTTTAGCCAATCATTAAGCGACTAAAATAGCTTGTCAAAACTCTAAGATAATTCACATCCATCTATTCCAAAAAAAATACGCCACTATGATTCTTTTCAATCATAGTGGCGTACCATAAAATTTGATTTCTTCAATGATTTGATGCCATTAAATAATCATCCCTGCTGCTACCGTCTCATTTGTGCCTTCTTCTACTAGGATGACACTTCCTGTAATGCGGTTTCTGCGGTAGGTGTCGTAGAATAATGGTTTTGTGGTGCGGATCGAGATACGAGCAATGTCATTCATGCCAATGTCTGTAGCGTTTTGCATTCGGTGTAGATTGTTGATATTCAGCTTATAGTGAATGTCTTTGACAATGCAGCGTACAGAATTGGTGGTGTGTAAGAGGGCGTATTTACCTCTTGGGATCAATTGCTTGCGTCCTAACCAGCAAATCATAAGATCAATATCTTGACCTACTTTAGGGACATTATTGGTACGGACAATCATATCTCCTCTGCTGATGTCGATTTCGTCTTCTAGACGGATAGTGACAGACATTGGTGAGAAGGCTTCTTTGATTGGTCCATCAAAGGTGTCTATGGCTTTGATGGTAGAGGAAAAACCTGATGGGAGTATCATTACCTCATCACCTGGCTTGAAAACGCCTCCTGCTACTCGGCCTGCATAGCCTCGATAGTCGTGGAATTCATCTGTTTGAGGACGAACGACATATTGTACAGGGAAACGACAGTCGATACGGTTGTGATCGCTGGCAATATGAACGTTTTCTAGGAGGTACATCAAGGTTGGCCCTTGATACCAGTCCATTTTTTTGGAGCGTTCTACTACATTATCTCCTTTCAAAGCACTTACTGGCACGAAGTCGATGTCTATGGTTTGTAGCTTAGAAGAAAAATCTTCAAATTGATCTCGGATTTTTTCAAAGGCTTCCTCTTTATAATCAACCAAATCCATTTTATTGACACAAACAACAATGTGTGGAATACGAAGTAGTGAAGCAATGAAAAGGTGACGACGGCTTTGTTCTACCATTCCTTTTCTAGCATCAACCAAAACAATGGCAAGGCTTGCTGTTGAAGCACCCGTTACCATATTTCGGGTATACTGGATGTGACCAGGAGTATCGGCAATGATGAATTTTCGCTTTGGTGTAGCGAAATAGCGATAAGCGACATCAATGGTGATTCCTTGCTCTCGCTCTGCTTTCAATCCGTCGGTCAATAGGGCTAAATTTACCCCTTCTTCTCCCCTTCTTTCACTCGTTTTTTTAATGGTTTCGTATTGGTCTTCAAATATGGATTTACTATCGTATAACATTCTTCCAATCAAGGTACTTTTTCCATCGTCTACGCTTCCTGCTGTTGAGAAACGTAGTAAATCCATATCCAAGTAACCTTTGGTATTATTTGTTGACATATTGTTTTTTTTTAACAAAGCAATTAGGAACATTTCCTACTGAGTGCATGATGTATTGGGGAATTTATCATGCAATTATTAATTTTAGTAGCCTTACTCACTACATCAGATTAATAAATAATTACACCGACAAACTAAACAAATAAAGGAAGTATAACATCCCCCT
>JAHDFT010000215.1:0-3964 GCA_020628015.1 Bacteroidota bacterium | reverse complement strand
TAATAAATAATTACACCGACAAACTAAACAAATAAAGGAAGTATAACATCCCCCTTTGGAGGGGGCTTGGGGGAGGAACCGCTTTTCATTAGTGAATTATAGATTATTCGTGCCGATGAAAAAACAAACCAATTCTTCCTGTTTAATATAAATAAATACTGTTCTAACCTTCTTTATTTTAAATAAATATCAATTATTAATTTGTCGATTAACTTTTATTAATTTAGCAATGGACAAGTTTCCCTACAACTCAACAATTACAAGCTTTTCCTCCCCCAAGCCCCCTCCAAAGGGGGATGGATTTGTCAGAAATAATTTAGCCATTATTGAGCTGCTTTTTAATAATGAACTTGGCCAAACTGTTTTAAAAAATCTAATAAAGTTATCTTTAGAATTATGAAGCATATTGAGAAATAATTTTAAACTCATACGATTTCTCCTCCCCAATATCTCATACACTCCCTACAATTAATGAACAAGCCAAAGTATTTAGAAATATCCTTCCTTCTTACGGTCTTCCATAGATGTTTCTGAGCGTTTGTCATCTGCACGGCCACCTCTTTCGGTCATACGTGTAGAAGCCACTTCTTCGATGATTTTTTCTAGGGTATCTGCCTCAGAAAGACTTGCCCCTGTACAGGTCATATCACCAATGGTACGGAACCGCACTTTCATTTTGGAGATTTTCTCGTCTGGCTTTTTATTGAGGTGATCCGAATCAGAAAGTATAACTCCATCTCTGATCAAACAATTTCTTTCATGAGCATAATACAAAGGTGGAATAGGAATTTTCTCTAAGAAAATGTATTGCCAGATGTCCATCTCCGTCCAATTACTTAATGGGAAGACCCTGAAATGTTCTCCCATATTTTTTCGACCATTGAAGATGTTCCACAATTCAGGACGCTGATTTTTTGGGTCCCATTGTCCAAATTCATCTCTATGAGAGAAAAAACGCTCTTTCGCTCTAGCTTTTTCCTCATCTCTTCTTGCACCTCCTAATGCCGCATCAAATTTTTGACTTTCAAGCATTTCTAATAAAGTCGTTGTTTGTAAGCGGATACGGCTGGCATTCACCCCCGTTTCTTCTACTGCCGTACCTTTATCAATCGACCCTTGTACGCTTCCAACGATCAATTTCGCTCCAATTTCTTCCATCAAATTGTCTCTGAAAGCAATTGTTTCTGGGAAATTGTGTCCTGTGTCAATATGCATTAATGGAAAAGGTAACTTGGCAGGATAGAAAGCTTTTCGGGCGAGATGTAGCATGGTAATCGAATCCTTTCCCCCTGAAAAAAGGAGAACAGGATTCTCAAATTGAGCGGCTACCTCTCGAATAACAAAAATCCCCTCTGCTTCTAGCTCTCTTAAATGGCTTAGATTGTATGAAATCATATTTATTCTTTTTGTCGTGTTGGATATCCATCATTATCAGGAACAGTCTCCCCTATGCCTTATCTTTCACTAGTGATAGCACATAGTCCACCACCATATCCACAGACGCTTCCACAGTTTGACTTTCGGTAGGAATGTCTAAGGCAGGTTGAATCGGTGCCTCAAAAGGGGCATCAATCCCCGTAAAGTTTTTAATGGCTCCAGCACGTGCTTTTTTGTACAGTCCTTTGACATCTCTAGCTTCACAGGCTTCTAAAGAGGCATTGACAAATGCTTCTTTGAAATCTGCTTCGCCAATAATGTCTTTGGCAACTTGCCGAATGGCGATGGTCGGACTCACGAAACTACAGATGGTAACAATGCCTGCATCCAGAAATAGCTTTGCCACTTCCGCAATTCTTCGGATGTTTTCTCGACGATCTTCATCTGAAAAACCGAGATTGCTATTGATGCCGCTTCTGATATTGTCACCATCTAATACTTTGGTCAGTACACCTTTTTCGTGTAATTTTTTCTCGACTCCCTTGGCAATTGTACTTTTCCCTGAGCCAGAAAGTCCAGTCATCCAAAGTACAATGGAATGTTGTTGCAAGAAAGCTTCTTTGTCTTTCCTTTGCAATAGTTGGTCGAAAATGGGATGGATATTTGTAGCTTTTTTCATTTCGGCTGCAAATATACGTATTTTAAAGGGAGTGACAAGAAAGAAAGAAAGGAATTTTGCTAATATAGGCTGGGCTTGTCTATTAGGTGGTGACGTTATGAATAGTAGAAATGATGAGATTGGGTCTTTGGATTGCTTGTTTGTTTACTAGTCAATTTGTTTTAAATCATACTATCAATTATTTATATATCATTAAGACAATAAAAAAAATTGGTAGCTTAGTAGATCATAAATATTGTATTAGTGGCTGGATCTTACTAAAAGCTAGTCAACAACTTGCTGTAGTAGATGAATAGCTCACTAGACTTGATTATAATCCAATAATAATCAAGTATTTAAGTAGATTTCTACAATTTTTGAATGAAAAGGCATATAAAAATATGGAAGCGGAGGATATTGAGTTAAAGGAAAAATTGTTATCATTACAAGCGCAAGTTCTAGAATCAGTATCCTCTAATCAACACAAAGCTCTTTTGAAGGCTATAGATGGTTTATTGGAAGGGTATTATTGAACGTCAAAATTGAATAAATCATAACATGCTTCCAGATCCAGAATTCCTCCGAACCTTAGATAGTTGGTTAGGTCCAATAGGTCCTTTTAAAAAATTGGACAAACACATGAAAAGAAAAATGAGGTGGATTTACCAACTCACCAAAAAAGACCTCAAACAACTGTTCTATATATTGGTATTATCCGAGCAAGAACTATCTAATTTGGGGATTGCTGATCCTAAAGAAATGCAGGAGGATGCGAGTGATATTTTAGGGAGGCTTGGGAAAAGATACCCCAAAGAAGTCACCCCTTTATTGATGGAATTGGTCAAAGAACATCATAAAATACTGCTTGTCCTAGATGCGATTACAGAAATGCAAAAGTCGAAAAATCATACTATTTTGGCTTATATTTATCCATTAATCAGTCATACAGATCCTATTTTTAGAGCCTTTCTTTGTGCTTTGGGTGAAACACCAGGAAAAGAGTCAAGGAAATTACTCGCAGCAATTAAAAATCAAAACTTAGCACTAGACGAAGAAACGGATAATGAATTATTGATGGCTTGTGATAGGAAAGGCTTGCTTGACTTTTAGGTGTATTATTAATCCCAAACCACCCTCACAATCCCCAAATCATCACTAGGCTTCAAGCCCCACGTTTTTTCGATGTGATAAAGCTTTTTTTTGAACATAGTAGGCTGGTCAATTCCGTTTGTATCTACTAGGAGATAATCCATCAAATCTGTATGTAGTACCTCATAATCACCATTATCAAAAGCTTGAAAAGTAAAAATTCCATCTGTTGAAATGCTTATATCACTTAGATTTTCCCCTGCAAATGTTTGGCTTTGTTGTACATACCATTCCTCAAAAGGTTTTTGCAAATGATAGCCCAAATAGTCAGGTTTATTATCATGGTCAAATTCGGTAATTTCTCCATTCAAACAAATAATCCCATCTCCTACCACCAATCCCCTAGCCGTTTTTGTATTTTCGTCCAAGACCAATAAAATCAAGGTACTCAATAACTCTTCTTCTTCCAGTTGCAATTGATTTTGAAGCGAACGCAATTCTTCCCAGAGCTGTTCCAGTATATTTTTCAATAAGCCTTCTAAACTCGTTGGATTTTTATTCACAAAAGAGAGGTAATAAATCGTTTTGGCAATCTTTCGCAATAATTTCCCAATCAAAGTAGCCGCAAAATAACTATCCGTTCCCATCGTACAGCCATCCATTACCGCACATAGCCATTTTGAGCCGTCTAATGCAGCGGTCATGGTATAGTCTTCACAGTAATTGGTGTGGAATGTGCCGATTTGTTTAATGGTGTGGAATTGCATATTAATATTTAAATGCTTCTAGAAAATGTCCTGTAAACACCCTTTCATCAAAATCAAAGAATGCTAGTTCTCC
>JAHDFT010000214.1 GCA_020628015.1 Bacteroidota bacterium | reverse complement strand
GCATGCCTTGTCCCTACATTTTATGCACGAAACATTACATCATCCATCCTAAAAATTTAAAAAAGGTTTTCTTTTTTTGTTGGTGAATTTCGGAAATCGCCATTTCTTCTTCTATGTGCGTAATCGAATCTTCTAAACTATCAATGAGGAATTGATTCTTAGTTTGTTGGGCAAAACCTAATGCTTGTTGATAGTGTGTTAATGCTGTTTTCCACTCTTTTAATTCCTCAAAAAGCCTTGCATGATGTCGATAGCCTTCCACAATAAACTCATGTTGTTTGGTTTCATGAAAATCTAGTATGGCTTGCTGGCTGTAACTAATCGCCTTATTTCGATCCTTGTATTTCAAGTAAATTTTAGACAACATCTTTCGGGTCAGGCCCATTTCATAAGCATTCTCTGTTTCTTTAAAATAAATCAATGCCTTGCTAAAATGCTCTATAGCAACATCATTCTTGGAATGATCGGCATAAATTGCTCCTAGCTTTTGATGAATAATGCCTAAGTGATCGGGTAACATCGCTTTTTCGTAATAACGACTGGCCTTGTCGTAATAATCAATAGCCATTGTGTATTCCTTTCTGTTATAAAAAGCAATTCCCACACTCTCATAGTTTTGTGCTAATCCCTCATAAGATGCATTTTTTATGTTGAGATCAATGGCTTTTAAATAATATTTCATGGAGCCTTCCCAATTATTTTGAGCATTCAATAAAATGGCTAATTGGTGATAAGTTCCCGCCAGATCTTGTTCATTGCCTTCTTGTTTTGCCCATTCAATGGCTTTTTGATAATATTGATAAGCTTCATCCCAGTTTTGCTGCCAGTGATTAAGCATTCCTATTTGATGATAGGTTTTGCATAAATCAAAGTGGTTATTGGATTTCTTATTCCATTCAATAGCACTCTTATAATGTTGAATGGCTTGTTCCCATTTCTTTTGTAATTGATAAACAATAGCTAATTCATGATGAGTACGCCCAATTTCATAGATATTATCTGTCTGCGTATTCCACTTAATCGAATTCTTAAACTGTATAATGGCATCATCCAATTTACCTAGATGCCCTTGTACAATTCCTAGTTGGTGATAACTAGCTCCTAGTTCAAAATGAAGTTGATATTGCAATAGTGCTTTGATTGCCTTTTGATAAGCTATTTCCGCCTTGTTAAACTTCCTTTGAATTTGATAAATATTGCCTTGCTTGTGGTAAGCATCACCGATATAATCTTCCAATCCCAACAATTCAGCCTTAACCAGACAATCCTGATAATTACTTAATGCTTTATCGAATTGTTTATCTAATAAATAACTGAGTGCTAGGTCATTGTGCAAATCCAGATGTAATAAGGAAAGCTGTCTAGTTTTGTTATTAGAGACTAATTCTAAGGCATAACTATAATGAGCAATGGCTCTTTCATAAGCTCCATCTTTTATCGCATTATCACCCAATAAACGATTAAGTCGTAGCTCATCATCAGGATTTTTGGTTTTACTAATGACTTGTTCCTCTGTGTCTGCTTCTTTAGGAGCTAGATCGGATACCTGTTCTGCAATATTGGTCAATAAATCATTATCAATCTCCTTGAAATTGGTATCTTGTGTTAATTGCTCCTTCAATTGTTCAAAAAAGTCAATGTCTATATCCTTTGATCTTTCTTTGTTATTGATATTAATATTGGTGCTAGTATTAGAACTTACATGGTTTTTAGATTGGTTATAATCACTTAAATTCATAGTTTAAAGTTTTCTATGTGAGTTGCGAGGTAGAGTAAGGTAAGAGTGATGGAAAGATGGGTTAGCAGTTAGGAGGAGTATGTATGTGTATTATTTTAAGGAATGTTTTTAAGCCACAACAATCATTTTGACTGGTGCTTGATGGATGGATAATAACAGAGAAAGAGATAGAATGACAATTACTTTACGGTATGGTGCATTAATGCTTTCCTTATTCCTTTACGAGCTTGATGAAAGAATGTTGCAAATTATTGTGTACTTTTTTGAACTAACTGTCTATAAATCAGGACACTTTATAGTTAAAACCTTTGTATAATCAATTGTTTTGAGGTTGCATTTTTTTTATACGTATATTTTATTGCGCTTCGTCTTCGTTCAATTGTTTAATATATGCTTCACTAACTTCAAAATCTTCTGCAATTTCTGTAATGGTTAATTTTCCTCTCTTTTTAAAGCCTTTAAAATTCCTTTATCTCTTTCTGCTTTCCTAGAAGTATCCTCAACAAGGGCAATAGTTGCTTTACGCATTTCCATTTCCTTAGCTTCTGCTAATTGTTCAGGACTAAGCCTATTAACCTCAGCCAACCTAGCCGCTTTAGCTATTGCAGACTTATTTAAATTGATATTGGGTTGTTCTGGATTTGTCATAGTATTTATTAAACAAAAACATCCCTCAACTGTTCCACCCTCATGAAATATTATTACTTACTATCGTTGATCATTTTATGTGCTATGCCTGAAAAGCTAACCGTTTTTGATTTCCAAGCGGATAAAGACCTCAGTAATTGGATGGTGGTGGATGATGTGGTCATGGGTGGCCGTTCTGATGGCAATTGTTACCTGAATGCAGCAGGGAATGCAGTATTTGAGGGATTGGTTTCCCTAGAAAATAATGGCGGTTTTTCTTCGGTGCGTTGTAGTTTTGAGCGGACTTCGGTCGCAGATTATACCAAGGCGGTGATCAGATTAAAGGGAGATGGGAAACGGTATCAATTTAGGGTAAAAAGCAGCCGAAGGGATTGGCAGTCCTATATTACCTATTTTGAAACAACAGGTGATTGGCAGACCATCGAAATCCCACTAGCTGATTTATACCCTACTTTCAGAGGTACTCGCCTAGATATGCCCAATTATGATAGACAGCAAATGAGTCAAATCAGCTTCTTGATTGCGAATAAAAAGGCGGAAAGTTTTCGTTTGGAGTTGGAGAGTTTGAGATTGGAGTGATTTGCATCTACAAGCACTCAAAAGCCTGCTCAAAATCACCAATCAAATCCTCTGCCTCCTCAAAACCGATATAAAAACGGATCAGATTCCAAGGCAAGGTCGTATTTCCATAATTTTGGGAATCGTATAACACACACATTGGAAAAATCAAAGACTCATGACCACCCCAAGAACAAGCCAATAAAAATAATTGCAAAGCATTACAAAAAGTCTCCACTTCTGCTATTGAATCCGCTTTAATTTGCATCGAAAATAATCCTGTGGCACGTTTCATCTGCTTTTTAGCCAATTCATATTGTGGGAAGTTAGGCGAAAAAGGATAATTGACTCGCTCAACTTTAGGATGCTGTTCCAAATAAGCGACCACCTTTTCTGTTGTATTTGCTACTCGTTCCATACGCATGGGTAAAGTACGTAAGCCTCGAATCATTAACCAAGCATCATTTGGCGCAATAATTCCCCCCAAAGTCATGTATTCCGATTCAAAAACCTGCTTCATAAAGGCTTGGCTACCACACAAAACACCTGCTACAATATCACTATGTCCATTCAAATATTTACTAGCAGAATGTGTCACCATATCCACGCCCATCTCAATCGGTTTTTGATAAAGGGGACTACAGTAACTATTGTCAATAATCGTAACACAGTTATGTTTTTTGGCTATGGCTACTACAGCTTTAATGTCTTGTAATTCAAAGGTGATGGAATTGGGACTTTCTAAAAATAAAAGCTTTGTATTTTCTTGTATCGCTGCTTCATAATTCGCTGCATCGGTTCCATCCACAAAGGTAGATTCCACCCCAAATCGCTTTAATAATCGGTCGAGTAGTTTGAAGGTCCAGCCATAGGGTTTGGCAACGCAAATGATGTGATCACCTTGTTTTACTTGTGATAAAACGGCTGCCGCAATCGCTGCACTTCCACTACTAAAAATCAAAGCATCTTCGGCTCCTTCTAAAGCGGCTACTTTTTTTCGTAAAATCGCTACTGTTGGATTACATCCCCTAGTATAAAAAGGCGTATTCATTTCATCTTGTAGGGAGGTACGCATCTTGGCTACATCCTTAAAGGTGAAATTGCTGCTTTGAAAAATTGGTGGAGCAACTGCTTGGTAATATTGTTCCCGTTCTTCTCCTAGATGATTGAGTATATAATTGATATTGTCTTTCATGTTTTTGTCTTTCATTTTTATAAGATCAGCAAAACCTTCTCCATTTTTACCCGTCCATCCATTGTTTTGATTTCCACTAGATACAAACCTGCTGCTTGATCACTCAAATCAAATTGTGCATCTTTGGTTTGTAGAATTTGCTGTCCAAGACTATTGTAAACGCTAATTCGATCCAATTGTAAGGCACTTGTAAACGTTACTGTCACCAATCCATTTGTCGGATTCGGACTCATGTAATAACTTCCTGCTGGCAATTCTTCCATGCCTGTGGCAAGATTGCTTATAGGAATGGTATTAGAATAAAAAACAACATTGGAAATCACATGCAAGGTAGGATTAAAACCATCATTGCAATCATTACAAGTTTGCCCAGAAACGCAATCAGGATGCGCTGCATTACAAAGATCTATATAATTTTCGTCAAAGACATAATCAAGGGTAAAGGATTCCTCCTTCAAATAAGGATTGAGGTCAAAGTCAAAATAAGGCGCAATCGCTCCTGGACACCAGCCTGCCCGACTATATTCCCAAGTTCCTGCTTGGAAAGAACAATCATCTGGATTTGGATTACAAACATTCCAATTTCTCTGCTCAAAAGTAGAGCTACCATTCACATATACATGATGCGTATTGTCACTAAATTCTGCCGCATTACTTGTATTATTATTTCCCCATCCATGTCCACTAGCTAATAATTGTAAATTGGCTGCTTCAGCATTCTCTGGAACGGCTATTTCCATCGTTTTGGTCGGCTGTAGATTACCATATTCTCCAAAAGGATAAATACCATTCCACAAAGGCACAATATGGCTGTATTGATAATCCGTTTCTCCATATTCAAACTCAAAATCTAGGTCAAAAACATAACCATTATCATAAGACAAATAATCAATGCGAATATCTGTTTTACCATTGAGAATTGAAGCATAATGTGTCAGATCAATGCTGTGTTCGCAGGCTTTGCCGTAGGGAGTGATGTAACGAATAATATTGAACCATTGACCATCATAGCCTTTAGCATAAACATTCGCAATAATGTCCCACTCTCCACAACCACCAGTTGGCGGACAGGAGACATCTAGTTTGGCGGTGATTTTATTAAATAAGCCATGATGAACGGGTAAGTTAATGGATTTGGTGATACTGGTCTCCCTAAAATTCGCAATCCACTCATTTTGAATGCCTTCTATTCTGAATGGGGTACCTGAATCAGTAGTAATGAGAAAGTTTAAGGTTTCTTCGGTTATGGTTCCAAAATTACTTTCTGCAATCATCGTAACCCTTGTTAAATTATCATTTTCAGGATGCCACCAAGCTGTATAATTCCCATTTTCCCAATCTTTGGCAATAATCGTATCTCCATTCACCACAAAACGTACCTCCTCAATCCAAAAACGCTCTGAATAAGGAATATCCACCTGTGCGCCAAAACGAAGGGGATTGAGTTCAGAAAGAAAAATCACCCCAAAATCTTCTGTGGGTGCCATAGGTGTAATGACTGGTACATTAGCAATTGGGTCTACTACATCAAACTCCCGTATAACAGGTGTAGCGGCTTTATAAGTCCCATCTCCTTCCTGTTTGGCTAATATTTTGACCTTGCCTGCTGTGCCATCTAAGGTAAGTGTCGTCCCGTCCAAACTAGCAGGGCCAGATAATAATTCGTAAGTAATCGGTAAGTCAACACTCGAAGCAGCTTCTAGCTCAAAGGCTTGGTCGGTAGTAACTTTAGTCATCACTTTTTTGAAATCAATCCATTGAAAATCAGGAGCCACATCGCCCTTGAAATTAGACGTTTCCCCTGATAAATCCATATTAAGAATTTGGGCATTTCGTTCTCCTGCGGTGCTAGAATTCAATAATTCATCAATGCTGCTATTATCCGTATCAGGTGTCCCTTGATCGAATTTATAATACAATTCCAAATTAGCTTCATTTCCAGCCAATTCATTCGCCATTATATCCTTAATTTCTGCTTGGCTAAGGGTTTTACTCCACAAACTCACCTCATCAATTCCCCCTTGAAAATAGAAACTAAAATTAGGTGTAGGAGAAGTACCAATCCCAAAAGGCAATTTAGGATTATCAATGACTCCATAAGCCTCCTTTGCTTGGATCAATTCTCCGTCGATATAGGCTTTTAGGGTGTCATTGCCGTAGGTCATGGTCATGTGCTGCCATTGTCCAACAATCACACTATTCGTAGGCGCAACTATATCCGTCACCGTCCCTTCACTATTCACAAATCGACATTCAATTTTTCCATTATCCAATTGGAGCATATAGAATCCACCTTTAGTAGATCGAAAACCAAACATCCCCTGCCCGAATCCATGTCTTTCTGAGTAAAACCAGCCTGTCATAGACATTTCGGTGGAGTTGATAATGTAGGAAGCGGCATTTTCGGTGATGGTTTTATCGTTTTGGCCATCAAAATGCAGGTATTGATTGCTTTGTGCCTGACTTTCTTGGCTGATTAATAGCCCGAAAATAAGTAGGAAATATAAGTAAAATGGCTTTTGCATAAGATTGATTTTTATAGACCGACCAAATATACAATATTTCCTTTTGTAATTGACTAATAAAGCTATAGTAGATATAGTTTCTGTTATAGTGTCACCCCTCCTAAAACAAATAAGGCAACCAAATTGGCTGCCTTATCTACATCATTAAAAACTTTTAGGGACTATGTATTAATCAATGGGAAGTTGATCTTCTATTTCCTGTAATACATCACAACAAAGACAATCATTATCCATACAGATCACTTTGTATACCGTATCCTTTAATTTGCATTCACAAGTAGAAGCATAATAGTCTAGATTACCTTCTTCCCCCATCTCAGATACGATTACATCTGATTCTGCTAAAGCCTCTACACTAGGATTACCAATAGGCTCCTCACCTCCTCCTACTACAACATGATCTGTAATAATTACGGCAATAACTTTAGCATCACCATCACAGATACCCGGAGGTGGTGGATACTGTGACGTGTGGGAATAAGAATATCCTCCACCTTTATGTTGACAAACAACAATCATATTTTTTTGGACATCTGCTTTTGTATCTTCAGGGGAAGAACAAATGATAATGATTCCAAAATTGATAATAGCAGCAAAAATTAAACATTTAAAGAGTAATGATTTCATGATATGGATATTTAAAGAATAAATTAATAGTAATTGCTTTTTCAAGCTACACACTACTAATCTAGGTATCCAAAAAGGTGAACTTTTATCTAGTTAATTAATGATATACAATTCTTAATTTTTCTTCTCTTAAAGTGGTAATCAAGGGGATGACTAAATGATGTACAGATAAATCTAGGTTTTTCGTAATATCAGTTACTAACTATTTTTCGCACCCAAAACAATCACCTGCCTACCCATCCTTTGCTTCTCCTCCTTCGACTGGGCCTTATAATTAGAGAAAAAACCCTCATCCGCAGCCGTACAATAAGGCGCAATTTCCATATGTTCAGCCAAAACACCTAGCTCCAAAAGCTGCTGTTTCAAATAATCTTTGAGATCAAAAAGACTGGGATTATCCAAAGGAATGTGTTGTTTCAAATAATTATTCCACAAGCCAGATTTATCCAAATTATACACCTGATTACTCACACAAGGCGCAATAAACACCAATAAATCCTCCACTCGACTGCCACACCACTCTATCATACTTGAAATCGTATTGGGTACAATTTGGGTAAAAGCCCCCAAAATACCTGCATGAATAGCCGCAATATGCCTTGTTTTGGGATCATAAATACACAAAGGCGCACAATCTGCCGTCCGATTAACCAAAATACACCCATCTACGGGTGCAATACAAGCATCCATACCCTTATAAACATTAGGGATCACATCCGTAGAATCAATCACCGACTCCCCTAACCTATAAGCCTTTAAAAAAGGGCTATAACGGTCTACATAATGAACATTACCCTCAAAAGGATAATCCACATCAATCAGTCCGACATTGGCACTATGTGTGATTTTTAGATGAAAAAAGTGGCAATCCTTTGTATCGGTAAACACTTTTCCAATAAATTGTTGTAAATTTCGAGCGGCAAGCCCATCAAAGTCCCTTGTTTGAGACATATTTCCATCGGCAACCTGACTCATGGCTGCGGTAATTTGATGAGCGGCCAATAGAGAAGAATAAATAGCCATAGTTGAGAAATATTTGATGGAAAGATACGCAAAATAAGACAAATCCTAGCTTTTATATTATTGGAACAAATGACAAATCCTAATTTCATGCTCCCAATTACCAAAGCTGCTCGACAATATCCCGAAAAAATAGCCATTATTGAGGATCAAGGGCAGCATACTTATCAAACTTTACTAGAGCAGGCACAATTAGTCGCTACACATTTGCTGGCAGGAAAAGCAGATTTAGAGGAGGCTAGAGTCGCTTTTCTTTGTCCGCCTGGATTGACTTATGTCGCTACACAATGGGGTATTTGGTTGGCTGGAGGAATTGCCGTTCCGCTTTGCACCTTACATCCACCAGCAGAAATGCAATATGTTTTGGAGGATGCTCAGGTATCTATTTTGGTCTATGAGGCTTCCTTTAAGGAAAAATTTGAGACATTAAAAACAAAAAACATTAGATGTATAGCTTATAAAGACTTAACAACTAGAACGCCTCTCACCCCATTTCCTCCATTCGCAGCCAATAGACGAGCGATGATCCTTTACACTAGCGGCACAACTGGCAAGCCTAAAGGAGTTGTCTCTACGCATCAAAATATAATGGCACAGACGCAAACGCTAGTAAAAGCATGGGCATGGACGGCTGAGGATTATATTTTACACTTCCTTCCCCTACATCACACACATGGCATTATTAATAAACTCTGTTGCGCCATGTGGGTCGGTGCGACTTGCCATTTTCTAGCTAAATTTGAGGCGGCTAAAGTCTGGAATTGTATTGAACATACACCAGCTAATTTATTAATGGCAGTACCTACCATCTA
>JAHDFT010000213.1:7495-9161 GCA_020628015.1 Bacteroidota bacterium | reverse complement strand
TCGTTAAAAAGCCTCGCCAATGCCCTGCATTGCCTACGTTTTTTGCCTTGTCTAGCGTCAAATTTCTCTAATCAAAATTTGTAAACTTATTTTTCACTTGTCCCTAAGCATCATTATCAATGGACAATCAACTTCAAATAGTACTAGAAAAAATCAAATATACCAAAGAAAAACAGGAAACAAGTCTGAACTTAAGCAACATGAAGCTAAAGCAGCTACCAAGAGAATTGGTAGAGCTAAAGCATTTAAAAAAGCTTTTTTTACAAAATAATGAACTCAACTCTCTTCCTGCTGAGATGGGACGGCTCATTCATTTACAAGAATGCAATTTAAGCAATAATAAAATTAATGGTTTGCCCAAAAGTTTCAGAGACCTCAAACAGCTTCGTTCTCTGGATATATCTAAAAATCATTTATCGAACTTACCTAAGCCGATTCGATTTTTACAAAGTTTACAAGAGCTATTTATCAATGGCAATCAGATTGATTTCATCCCACCTTATATTGGGCAGTTGATGAAACTACAAAGACTGTATTTGAGTAATAACCCCATTAAAAAATTGCCCAATTACCTTAATGAACTAGTAGCATTACAAATTTTAGACCTTGAAGGTTGTCAATTGACCAATTTACCTGTAGAGCTTGGTCATGTTCATACCTTAAAAGAACTTTATTTGGCAGATAATTATATTGCTGCTATCCCTAAAGAAATTTGCCAACTTCAACAGCTAGAACTACTGGATCTAAACAATAACCAAATTAGTAGACTACCTGCCGAAATAAAACAACTAAAACATTTACGCACTAATAAAGTTGAGCAAAGCTGGGAAATGGGCTTAAATTTGAAAAAAAATCGCTTCAATGCGCCACAGGAGGTTTTTGAAATGGAGCCGCAAGCACTCATTCAATATTTACTAGACCTACAAGCTAGTAAAAAAAATAAACCTCTTCATGAAGCTAAGTTGATTTTTATTGGTTCTGGTTATGTTGGCAAAACCTCCCTTATTCGGATGTTGCGAACAGGTGAGTTTAGATTACTGGAGGAGAAAACAGATGGTATTGATATTCATGAATGGTTTATCAATAGAGGAAATGACCAATTAAGAATACATATATGGGATTTTGGTGGTCAAGAAATCATGCATGCCACCCATAAATTCTTTATGACCTCCCGAAGTGCCTATGTCTTAGTGATCAATCCACGTGCTGAGGATAAATATGGGGATTCGGAGCTGGATTATTGGCTTAAACTCATTCGTTCTTATGCAGGAAATGCTGTTCCTATCGTTGTGGTGATTAACAAATGTGAAGTCCATAAAATAGATATTCCCAAAGGTGAATTAAGTGATAAGTATCCCAATATTGTTGGTTTTGTGGAAACATCTTGCAAGCTCAATAAAGGACTTGGAGAATTGCGTCGCCTCATACGTAGAGCAATTGGTAGCCTACAACATATCGACGATCTGCTCCCTCAAAGTTATTTTGACATTAAAGATTTATTGGAGGAGCGCAATGATGATTACATCCCTTTTGACCAATACAAAACCCTTTGTAACGAAGTAGACCAAAGTTTTGAGGAAGAAAGTATGTACAGCCTCATGAATTTATTACATGACCTAGGGGTTATGCTTAATTTTGGTACAGAAGATCGTCGCTTGAAAGGAAC
>JAHDFT010000213.1:0-7395 GCA_020628015.1 Bacteroidota bacterium | reverse complement strand
CGTAAAGGTCAATGTGATGCATTGATAAAAGCCGATCCTTCAGAGTGCATTATCTTTATCAAAATTGGTGGACGAGGCAATAAGCGAGAATTACTTTCCTTCATTCGAGCGCAGTTTGAGGTCATTCACCAAAAACTCAGCAATATCAATGTCAGAAGCAAAATTCCTGTTGATGAATCAGGGAAAGTCGTACTAGATTATGATAATTTGCTTTTTCATGAGGAAATGGGGGAAACTTTTATTCTGGTAGAGGCTTTGAGAGAAAAATTGAATGTCAAAGAATTACTTAGTGGTATTGAATCAGGGCAGGAGCAGCGCAAAAATCAAAAAGTGCATCGAGAGCGGACTATGGAATACCTTCAAGAAGAAGAAAAAAGGATGCACCAGCAACAAATGCGAAGGTTATCAGAGAAAGTGATGCCTGAAGCAGTTACCTCGGTGCTTTGGTATGAAACCGTTTGGATCAAATTAGTGGCTTTTATATTCATTTTAGCCGCATTGGCTGAGGCAACTGGTTTATCATTGAAAGAAGTGGTCGCTTCTATTTGGGCTTATTTTCATTAAATACTAAGTAGTCAGTCAAATTAATAGTGTCGGGTAGGTTTTGAAGGATTTTTTCGTCTGTGCAAGGTGTGAAACGCATGCCTACACGGAATGTACGACAAGGCTTCACAACGAAATACAGACGAAAAAAGACCAAAAGATACCAACAGTATTAAATGATTGGCTACTAAGCCATCTGCCGACACATTTCCTCAATAACTGGCACAAAAGTCTCTACTTTCAAAGAAGCACCACCGATTAATCCACCATCTACATTAGGTTGTGTAAATAAAGCGGCCGCATTAGCAGGCTTCACACTCCCTCCATAAAGAATCGTCGTTTGATCAGCGATCTCTGCGCCATATTTTTCTTTTACCAATTGTCGAATAAATGCATGCATGGCTTCCGCTTGCTCTGGCGATGCCGTTTTACCTGTTCCAATCGCCCAAACAGGCTCATAAGCAATCACTACCTGAGTAAACTGTTCAGCAGATAAATGGAAAAGGCTTTCGGTTAATTGCGTTTTGACTACTCCCTCCTGTTCGCCAGCCTCTCGAATAGCCAATTCCTCTCCACAACAAAAAACCGCTTGTAAACCTTCAGCAATTACTGCATCTACTTTAGCCTTCAAAATATCGTGTCCCTCACCAAAATACGCCCGTCGTTCAGAATGTCCCACCAATACATAAGTAATGCCTAGAGCAGTCAACATAGGCGCAGCAATTTCCCCCGTATAAGCACCAGAACTTGCTTGATGGCAGTTTTGTCCACCTACAAATACCGCAGGATGCCCATTCGCTATTTGTTGAACTTGCCACAAATAAGGCGCAGGAGGACACATCAATACCTTAACCGAATCAGGAATATTTTTCCCTGCTAATCCATCAACAATACCTTGCGCTAAGGCTTCTGCTTCTGTTCTAGTTTTATTCATTTTCCAGTTACCAGCAACGATTTTATTTCTCATATAAGGAAGATTTTTTTAGTTAAATGATGGATTAGAAATAAAAAATATGGCCAAATTTCTTGCTGCTCCATCACTAAATGATGGCGCAAAAATAACACTTATTTGTAGACCTACGCAATACTGACAAAATAATGTAGTCTATTTGACATCCAAATCATACAAACATTTGTTAGTTATTTAGTTGAGTACAAAAATAGATTTTACAAGATTACTCATTAATAGTTTTCATTAACTATACTAAATATAGGCAGTTCGCTTATTAGAATAGACGAAATTCAGCTAAATTGCCAGCTTATATTCTTACTAAATTTATATATAGTTCTATATTTCATCTTAGGAACGAGTGGAAAATAAGTGTACAAATTTTGATTAGAGAAATTTGACCCTAGACGAGGCAAAAAACGTAAGCAATGCAGGGCATTGGTGAGGCTTTTTAACGAAGTATAGGGGTAAATTTATCAGTCAAAATGGTACAATTATTTTTTAACTGTTCCTTAGGAACGAATAAAAAATAATTGTACCGTTTTGATACTGTTCTCTAGTGATTCTATTCGCACTTTTCCTACATAGTTAAGTGATGGATTAGAAACAAGCAATAAACACTAATATTATGAAAAAAATACAACTAATTGAGGTTAATTCTGAGATTGGCGCAGGCACAAGAGGGGCTAGTTTAGGTGTTCCAGCACTTAAAATAGCCTCTCTGAATAAAAAAAGCCCCATTTTTCAAGAATATCCTACAATTGAGGTCGCTAATAAGAATCACCTTTTATTTGATAGTGCAATTCCCTCCTTCCCCCATGCCAAAAAAATCACCGCAGTAGTGGATATGTGTGCAAAAATTGGAGATAATGTGCAGCAAAGCCTTGAAAAACAA
This sequence comes from Bacteroidota bacterium, assembly GCA_020628015.1. Lineage (GTDB taxonomy): Bacteria > Bacteroidota > Bacteroidia > Chitinophagales > UBA2359 > JAHDFT01. The sequence goes on along the minus strand of JAHDFT010000213.1, from coordinate 5,008 downwards.
CAATTTCCCCTAGTACTTTCAGGGGATCACTCCAATGCAGGCGGTACGATCATTGGCATTAAAAAACAATACCCACATTTGAGATTAGGAGTCATCTGGATTGATGCACATGCCGATATACATACCCCATTCACCACCCCATCGGGCAATCTACATGGAATGCCATTGGGCGCAGCTTTGGGACTTTCTAAAGAAGGTAGACGAGGTTTGAACAAGCCTGCTAACAATGTCGATACTCCAGCGATTGAAGCTTGGCAACAGCTACAAAACTTGGGTGAAATTAGCCCCAAACTAAAAGCAGAAGATTTGGTGTTTATTGGTGTGCGAGATACAGAAGAAGAAGAGAATTATTTAATCGAACATTTTAATATTCGCAACTTTACCGTTGATGAAGTCCATAAAAAAAGAGCCGAGCAAATTGCTCAGGAAGCTCTAGCGTACTTGCAAAATTGTGATTTGATTTATATTTCTTTTGATGTGGATAGTTTAGATAGCGATACTGTTTCACATGGTACAGGTACACCAGTTAGTAATGGTTTATTTGTGGTAGAAGCTAAGAATTTGCTTCAAAAATTATTGCAAAATGAAAAAGTGGTTTGCTTTGAAATGACTGAGATTAATCCAGTATTAGATAAACACAATAGTATGGCAGAATATGCATTTTCTATTTTAGAAACTGTTGTTAGCTCTCTGGAAGATCGTTTTGAATTAAATTTATCAGTAGTATAAGTAACAGTCAAAAAATAATTTCCTCATTTTGATTAGGGAATGAGTGAAAAATAAGTTTATTTATACCTATGGCTGTAGTCTTACATTGTAATTTAAAGCTACAGCCATAGGTGTAAATACAATACTACCCTATCGCCTTTGTGTAAAGGTTTTCAACAACACTTTTAAGTCTTCGACCTGTTGTTTTAATTCGTAATTCTCTTTAAACAACCATCCTACAGCTAAAATAAGCAAGACCAAAATAATAGTCATAAACAAAGAATTGCTACTATCCCCTACTACAGCACTACTCCCACTATTCGTTGTCGTATTTCTTCTTGTCAAGCTTGGATCAACTGTAGCAGTAGGAGTCTCCTTCTTTTTAAAACGACTAAATAAACCTCCCTCTTCCTCATCATCTGCAACAGGTTTACTGGCTACCTCATTTTGTGCTGTTCCACCTACAGTATCATTGGTCAAATTAGACAAGGCATTATTCGTAATGGAATTAATAGTAGATTCTAAAGTCAAAACCTTTTGATCCAAATTCTGGCAAATTTTATTATCAGGATGTTTATAATCTTGACAAATACTTCTGAACTGTTCTAAGGTATATTCTTTCAAATCAATTAGGGTTTCCTCAATCTGTCGATACCCACTATCTGATGATACCCTTCCCTTATAGTCATTAATACCTGTTGCCATTTCAGCAATTCTAGCCTTATATCCAGTCACCTTATTCTCCTGAATCCCATTAATTTGAGTCAAAATCTCTGTGTAGCGACAAGTCTGAATGGATCGGGCAGCCGCTGGGCGGTCAAAACCTTTCAATATTAAACGACTAGCTTCACAATTAATTCGATCTACCGCTTTATAATACGCTTGTTCTTGCGATTGTGCAAAAATGGCGCAAATTGGAAATAATAAGCCCAAAATAAGTAGTAGAATATTTTTCATGGTTAGTTTTTTAAAATACAGACTACTATTGTCCTCCATTGAACATAAAATAGCCTATATATGATATTTTATGTTCAATATTTTGACTCAAATCAAGAATAGAAGCCCTATATATAACGCTTATTGTTTATTTTACTGCTCTAGTGATTGAATAAAAATAAAGTCTATTGTATACCTTATTTTTAATTCATCATCTACAAAAAAACTATTCATTTTTAGAGACGAAAAAACAAGCACAAAGTTATTACTTTTTCATGACATTTTGACAAAAAAAATGGATTGTCCCTGAACTTGACAATAAAAAAGCCTCAATACCAGCCCCCCAATCACTCCTACGATATATATCTAATTATCAATTTGAGTAATCAAGCTCGTTCAGATCAATAAAATGCTTAAAAACTATAATTTAATCCCAGTCAAATCTAATAAACAACAAAAATACATCTATTAACTATAAATACTAGCACCTAACCAATAAATTAACAAAAAATAATTCCCCTGTTTTGCAGGGTTATTCCCTTACTATTGCTAAATATCCCTTGTAATTTCGTATCTTTGTTTGTCAAAAAAAGAGGAGTATTTTATAAAATTAAAACAAATTTTATGGGAGAACGGATCATTCAGATCAATATTGAGGATGAAATGAAATCAGCCTACATTGATTATTCAATGTCTGTAATCGTTTCAAGAGCATTGCCTGATGTAAGAGATGGCTTAAAACCAGTTCAAAGACGTGTTATTTATGGGATGCGAGAATTAGGTTTGAGCTTTAATAAAGCACATAAAAAATCTGCTAGAATTGTAGGAGAAGTCTTAGGTAAATATCACCCACATGGGGATACTTCTGTCTATGATGCAATGGTTAGGATGGCGCAAAGCTGGTCTTTGAGGTATCCTTTGGTAGATGGGCAAGGTAATTTCGGTTCTATGGATGGGGATAGCCCTGCTGCCATGCGTTATACAGAGGCGCGCCTTAAGCGAATTGCCGAAGAACTCACCGCCGATCTTGAAAAAGAAACAGTAAACACGCAACTCAATTTTGATGATAGCTTAGAAGAACCAACTGTTCTCCCATCTCAAATTCCCAATTTATTGGTGAATGGTGCCTCTGGGATTGCAGTAGGTATGGCAACCAATATGTTGCCACACAATCTTACAGAAGTGATCAACGGTATTATTGCCTATATTGACAATACAGAAATTACCGTAGATGACCTTTGTCAACTCATCAAAGCTCCAGATTTTCCTACTGGAGGGATTATTTATGGTTATGATGGTGTAAAAAGAGCCTTCCAAACAGGTAGAGGAAAAGTAGTCGTCAGAGCTAGGACAGAAATACAAACGCATGGCAAAAACAACCGCCAACGTATTGTTGTCACAGAAATCCCTTATCAGGTCAATAAAGCCATGTTGATCAAGCGAACTGCTGACTTGGTAAATGAGAAAAAAATCGAAGGGATTTCAGAAATTAGAGATGAATCTGATAGAAGAGGTTTGCGAATTGTCTACGATATTAAGCGAGATGGTAATGCAGAGGTCGTTCTTAACCAATTATTCAAATATACTGCATTACAAACCTCCTACGGGGTCAATAATGTATGTCTGGTCAAAGGTCGTCCAAGAACGCTTAATATCAGAGAACTTATCCACTATTTTGTTGAGTTCAGACATGAGGTGGTTATCAGACGAACCGAATATGATCTCAGAAAAGCCAGAGAAAGAGCGCACATCCTTGAAGGATTAATTATCGCTGTAGATAATCTGGATGAAGTCATTCGTATCATTAGAAGTTCTCAAACACCAGATGAAGCGAAAAAAGGCTTGATCGAAGCATTTCAGTTTTCTGATGTCCAAGCTAAGGCTATCTTGGATATGCGTTTACAAAAGCTCACAGGCCTAGAAATTGACAAATTACGTCAAGATTACGAGGCAGTCATGAAACGTATCCGAGAGCTAGAAGAAATATTAGCGAATGAAGATTTGAGAATGCAAATCATCAAAGACGAATTATTAGAAATTAAAGATCGTTTTGGTGATGAAAGACGTACAGACATTGTTTTTGCAGCTAGTGATATTGACCTAGAATCATTAATCGATGAGGAAAATGTCGTTGTCACTATCTCTCATTTAGGCTATATCAAAAGAACCAGCCTAGATGAATACAGAGAGCAAAATAGAGGAGGTAAAGGTTCAAGAGGAGGTTCTACTAGAGAAGAAGATTTTATCGAGGAATTGTTTGTCGCCAATACGCACAACTATCTTTTAGCTTTTACCGAATCAGGTAAATGTCATTGGCTCAAAATTTATCAAATTCCTGAAGGCAGTAAAACCTCTAAGGGAAGAGCCATTCAAAATGTCATCAATATCCCTAAAGAGGATAAGGTCATGGCCTATGTAACGGTTCCTAGCCTTGATGATGAAGAGTTCTTAGAGAAACATTTTGTGATTTTCTGTACCAAAAAAGGACTCATTAAAAAAACAGCACTCACCGCTTTCTCTCGTCCTCGACAAGGTGGTATTAAAGCCATCAATATCAACGAAGGCGATGTATTACTAGAAGCCAAACTAACCAATGGTCATTGTGATGTCCTACTCGGCAGTTATTCTGGCCGTGCTATCCGTTTCCCAGAATCCAAAGTGCGTTCTATGGGACGTACAGCTACTGGTGTAAAAGGAATTAGGATGGTTAATGAGACAGATGAAGTCGTTGGCATGTGCTGTGTAGATTCTGCGCTTCAGGACGAAATCAAAGTATTGAGTGTCTCTGAAAATGGCTATGGTAAACGTACTGATCTAGCAGAGTATCGCATCACCAACCGAGGCGGTAAAGGGATCAAAGCCATGAAAGTAACCCCTAAGACGGGTAATTTAATCGCCATCAAAGACGTTGTGGAAGGTAATGGCTTGATGATCATCAACAAATCAGGTATCACCATCCGACTAGCTGTGGATAGCATTTCTCATACAGGAAGAGCTACACAAGGGGTTAAACTTATCCGTTTAAATGAAGGAGATGCCATTGCTAGTGTGGGTAAAATTCCTGTAGAGGAAAATGATCCTAATGAAGCAGAAAATGTTGTTGGAGAGGGAGAGGAAGAATAAGATTTATGGTTCTTTGACAAATCCCGTGATTTATAAACTTGGGCTAGTAGTTCGTTAAACTTGACAGGTCGCTCCGATGGAGCTTAAAATATTTCTTCGTTTATTTTTCTACTAACAGCTAGGCTCCTACGGAGCTAATACTGATAGCTCTGTAGGAGCCTGCCTGTTTGTAGAAAAAACAAAAACAACAAGGGAAAAAGCTCCATCGAAGCGACCTGTCAAGTTCTTAAGGCTTGTTCCA
>JAHDFT010000212.1:5851-9165 GCA_020628015.1 Bacteroidota bacterium | reverse complement strand
ACCTAATTTTTTAAACAAAAATGAAATAAAATCCAGCTTAGGCTGACTAATAGTATAATAAATAAAAAAATCATCAGATATGAAATACAAAATTTTTGTGCTTTTATCCATTTTATTCTTCGGACTAGGACAAATGACCTATGCCCAAGACCTTTCTGCCAAAGAAATCATTGCTAAAGCAGACGAAGTATTAAAAGGAACAACAAGTAGTGAAGCAGAGATGAGTATGACCGTTGTGCGACCAGATTGGCAACGAGAAGTAACGATGAAAAGTTGGTCAAAAGGCGATGATTATTCTTTGATTTTGATTACTGGCCCTGCTAGAGACAAAGGAACTGCCTTTTTGAAGCGAGAAAAGGAAATGTGGAATTGGCAGCCAACGATTGAGCGAGTGGTGAAAATGCCGCCTTCTATGATGGGGCAATCTTGGATGGGGTCTGATGTGACCAATGATGACCTAGTGCGCCAGTCTTCTACGGTAAACGATTTCTCTCATAAAATTTTAGGTGAAGAAGAGCTAGAAGGTAGAAATTGTTGGATTATTGAGTTAATCCCTCATGAAGATGCTGTAGTAGTTTGGGGTAAAATCAAAACTTGGGTGGATCAAGAGGATTTTTTGCAATTGAAAACAGAGTTTTATGATGAGGATGAATATTTGGTGAATACCATGACCGCTAGTAATATCAAAGAAGTTGGAGGGAAAACACTAGCGACCAAAATGGAAATTATTCCAGCAGAAGACGAAGGCAATAAAACCGTATTAGAATACAAGCAAATTGTCTTCGATCAGCCGATTAAAGAGAGCTTTTTTAGTTTACAAAACATGAAAAGAATTAGATAATGTTATATCTCAAACTCGCTTGGCGAAATATCTGGCGAAATAAACGCCGTACCCTCATCACCATTGCCTCTATACTGTTTGCGGTCTTCTTTGCTGTTGTAATGCGTTCTGTCCAAGAAGGTTCTTATGCAAAGATGGTTGATAATATGGTGCGCTTCTATACAGGGCATGGGCAAATTCAGGATAAGGATTATTGGGAGGAGAAAACCATTGATAATTCACTAGCATATAAGGATTCCTTTACTGAATTAGAACGCACGAATGATCATCTTGATTTTGTAGTACCAAGAATGGAATCTTTTGCTTTGGCTTCTAGTGGGAATTTGACGAAAGGCGTAATGGTGTTAGGCATCCATCCAGAGAAGGAAAAGCATGTGATGAATTTGGAGGGGAAATTGGATACAGGAAAATACATTCAAAGTAATGATAAAGCTGCTTTGATTGGAAAAGGACTGGCTAAATCACTCAAATTAGGACTAGGAGATACCTTGGTTTTGATTGGTTCTGGTTATCATGGTGCAAATGCAGCAGGGAAATTTCCGATTAAAGGAATCATCAAATATCCGTTGCCAGATATTGATAAACAAGCTGTATTTCTCCCACTAAAAGAAGCGCAATGGTTTTATGCCGCAGAGGATCGCATGACCTCAATGGTTTTGATGGTTGATAAGGCTAAAAATGTAGATGGGGTGGTGAAAAATGTCAAAGCGAGTTTGGGATCTGAGGAGTATGAGGTGATGAGTTGGGCAGAGATGATGCCCGAAGTCGTCCAGCAAATTGAGTTAGACCGAAGTTCAGGAAAAATCATGTTGTGGATTTTATATGCGATTATTGGTTTCGGTATTTTCGGTACCATTTTAATGATGACCGCCGAAAGACGTAGAGAATTTGGTGTACTGATGTCTATTGGAATGAGTCGTGGCCGCTTGATTTTGGTAACCTGGTTGGAGATTATTATGTTAGGTTTTCTAGGCGTATTGGCTGGAATTGCGGTGAGTTTTCCTTTTTGCTATTACTTCTATAAAAATCCTTTTCGGTTTACAGGGGAAATGCAAGATGTATATGAGAAAATGGGCATTGAAGCTGTTTTACAAGCATCAATTGACCCTTCTATATTTTTAAATCAAGCATTTTTGATTTTTATAATTACCTCCATTCTGGCCATTTATCCTATTATCAAAATATGGAATTTGCGGCCAGTAGCAGCAATGCGAGCATAAGGTTCCTACAATCAATAGACTCAATGCAATGGTTTTTCTCTAATTCTTTTTAAATAAAATATTATGTTACCAATTCTAGCATGGCGCAATGTCTGGCGAAGTCGCAACCGAAGTTTGGTGGTGATTGGCGCAGTCATACTAGGCGTATGGGCAATCATATTTACATTAGGTTTTTTCAATGGAATGATTCGTTCTTATATTAATAATGGTATTGAGCATTTACATTCGCATGTTCAGGTTCATCATCCCAAATATAAAGATGATAAAGAGATTGGTTTATACATGAAGGATAGTGAGCAATTGGTGAAAAAGATTGGACAGGTGGATAATGTACAAGGGGTGACAGGTAGATTGGTGGCTAATGGGATGATTAATACGGCTAAGGGAAGTAAAGGGGTACAGATTACGGGGATTGATAAAGCTGCTGAAGCTAGTGTTACCAAAATAGATCAAAAACTGGTAGAAGGTAAATACCTAGAAGGTACTAAGAAAAATCCAATCATGATTAGTAAAAAAATGGCGGAGGATCTGAAGGTGAAAATCCGTTCTAAAGTGGTTTTGACTTTTCAGGATAAAGATAGTGAAATGGTTAGTGGTGCCTTTCGGATTGTCGGGCTTTTTGATACCAAAATGCCTACAGATCAAATGATGGTTTATGTAGACAAAAAGGACTTGGCAAAATTGGTTGGCTTGGGGAATGTATCTCATCAAGTAGCGGTCTATTTAGATGATCCCTTAAAATTGGAGGAAAGCACCGCAGCGATTAAGGCAGCAGTCCCCAATGACTTACTAGTGGAATCTTGGCGAGAAGTCGCACCAGATTTGACCTTTATGGAGTCTCAATTCCAAACTCAAATCTATATCATTATGGGAATCATTTTACTAGCTCTGGTTTTTGGGATTATTAATACAATGTTAATGGCGGTATTAGAACGGACTAAGGAGCTAGGGATGTTGATGGCGATTGGTATGAATAGGACCAAGGTCTTTTTCCTAATCATTATCGAAACCATTATGCTCACCTTTATTGGCGCACCTATCGGAATGCTTCTAGGCTTTTTATCCATCTATTTTACTAGTAAAAACGGTATTGATCTATCTGCTTATGGAGAAGGATTGGAGGAGTTTGGTATGAGTGCTTTTGTTTATCCTAGCTTAGATACATCTGTTTATATTACTTTAGCTGTTGCAGTAGGATTTTGTGCCATTTTTTCAGCCATTTATCCTTCTTTGAAAGCCATCAGCCTAAAGCC
>JAHDFT010000212.1:3529-5751 GCA_020628015.1 Bacteroidota bacterium | reverse complement strand
TTTGTGCCATTTTTTCAGCCATTTATCCTTCTTTGAAAGCCATCAGCCTAAAGCCCGTTGAGGCATTGAGAACGGTTTAAGTTATCAATAAATGTAGAAGGAATAATCATTATCGGCAAAAATTAAAAAAACCATGAATAGCGTAATCAAAACAAAAGGTGTTACCAAAATTTATCAAGAAACAGTTGTTCCTGTACAAGCTCTAAATGGAGTAGATTTGGATATTAAGGAGGGGGAATTTACAGCAATTGTCGGTCCTTCTGGATCTGGTAAAAGTACCTTGCTCAATATTATCGGAGGATTGGATAATCCTACAGAGGGCAGTGTAGCAGTTGGCGGAAAGGATATTTCTACTTTAAGCCAAAATGAATTAATTGATTTTCGACAAAATAATATTGGCTTTGTTTTTCAAGCTTATAACCTCATTCCTGTACTCACCGCTAGAGAGAATGTAGAGTTTATTATGTTGTTACAAGGAAAAAGCAAGGAAGAACGCAATAAACGAGTAGAATATTTACTAGAGGCAATGGGCTTGGCTGATCAAATTGATAAACGTCCTAACCAATTGTCTGGTGGACAACAACAAAGAGTGGCTGTAGCCCGTGCTTTAGCTTCTAAGCCTAAATATATTCTAGCAGATGAACCAACGGCTAATTTAGACTCTAAATCAACAGCAGATTTACTAGACTTAATGGCGCAGATGAATCAGGAAGAGGGCGTAACTTTTGTCTTTTCTACCCACGATCAAAGAGTGATTGACCGAGCTAGACGGGTCATCACCTTGGAGGATGGGAAAATTGTAAGTGATAAGTAAAAATTATGAATAAATTACGGTCTATTCAATATGACTTAATTCGTGGATTATTACTGGTGCTGTGTTTGGGCTATTTGATGCCTAATGCAGTAGCGCAAGAAAAAAAGGAATCCGATAAAAAAAAGATATGGGAGGATGTGGATGCGAGGGGATATGTCAAGGATATGCGTACCTTTTTTATTGATGATTTGGATAATGTGCTTATAGATAATTTACTCCATCATCGACTCAATCTAAAATGGTATGCTAATGATGCTTTTACTGTAGGTGTCGAATGGCGAAATCGCTTGTTTTATGGCGAATTTATCAAAAATATTCCCAATTATGGTTCCTTGATTGAGGATGTGAATAATGATGTACTAGATTTGTCTTGGACGCTGGTAGATAAACGTTCTGTGGTCTTGCATACGATGGTTGATCGGGCTTATGTGGATTATGTCAAAGGGAATTTCGAGGCGAGAGTTGGGCGACAGCGGATCAACTGGGGCATCAATACCATTTGGAATCCTCATGACCTCTTCAATACCTTTTCCTATTTTGATTTTGATTATGAGGAGCGACCAGGAAGTGATGCCGTGCGTTTGCAGTATTATACAGGGATTGCGTCTAGTGTAGAAGTGGCGGTGAAGGCTTTTGAGGATGTGGATGATTTGGTGGCAGCGGCTTTGTGGAAGTTTAATAAATGGAATTATGATTTTCAGTTTCTAGGTGGGGTGTATCAAGATGACATCGCAACTGGTTTTGGTTGGGCAGGAAATATTAAAAACGTTGGATTTAAAGGAGAAGGAGCGGTTTTTATTCCTTTTAAACCAAATATCCCTATAGACGAACCTGTGGCATTCAATCTAGCAGTCGCTTTTGATTATACCCATAAGGATTGGTATTTTAGTAGCGGAGGTTTATACAATAGCTTAGGGTCTACAGATGCCGATGCGAATAGTTTATTAACTACGAATTTGTCTACTAAAAATTTATCACCTTATAAATATTCCTTATTTGGTTTGGCTTCTTATCAAATTTCTCCATTGCTCAGTAGCAGTTTGAGTACGATTTATAGTCCGAGTAGTAGCAATGCCTTGTTTATTAACCCTTCTATGGCTTATTCGCTAAAGGATAATTTAACCTTAGATGGAGTGGCGCAATTGATTTTTGCTAATGGAACAGGGGAGAAATATGAGTTGACGACGAAGTTATTGTTTGTGCGTTTAAAGTTTTCTTATTGATCAGCTAATTTGGTGTTACATTTAATGCGTTTAAAGATTTCCTTAATATGCTAATGCTTTTTTTTGAAACATTAAGGCATGAAGAGAAGAGTTAAGGAAATTAAGAGCTTTTAAACTATATTCTCCCTTAATTTTCTTTTTTATAACCAGTAATAACAAATATTTGAAAAATTATAGGTTATTTC
>JAHDFT010000212.1:0-3429 GCA_020628015.1 Bacteroidota bacterium | reverse complement strand
ATTTTCTTTTTTATAACCAGTAATAACAAATATTTGAAAAATTATAGGTTATTTCCCAATTAGATTATATCTTGTAATAACATTCATCTCGTTATTATCTCATTAATAAATAAGGAAAAACATGACCCCTGAAGAATTTAGCCGAGAAGCCAAAAGATATGTAGCGATTGGAAAAGTAGAACCAGCTATTAAACTAATGAAAATTTATGTAATAGAAAAACAATTGGGGAATACTTTGATAAATGATGTGGCTCTTTTACAGAGTAAGTATAATGAGTTAGTAAGAAAGGAAATGAGGGGGGTAATGCGTACATCAGAGGGATTTATTGTAAAGGCTCAAATTAATGCTAGTGCGATTACATTAATAGACCAGATTATGGAAGAACAACAAAATCCTAGCCCTTCATTTTCTACTAGTGGAAGGGAACAAGAAAGCTCATCTACTAAAGATAATGCAAAGATACAAGGACAAGGAAATATTGTCTTTCAAAACTTACCAAATGCTCAAATCAATTTAGGGAATAATAATACAATCAATACTGCTCCTAGTAATACATCAAACGCACCAAGTACTCAACAGAAAAAGACCAAAATTTTATTTTTATCTGCCAATCCACAAAATGAAACCAATCCTTTGCGATTGGATACAGAAATGAGGGATGTGGAATTGGAATTAAAGCGAGCAAAAAATAGAGATGATTTTAGCCTGATTAAGCGAACGGCTGTGAGAATTAGTGATTTACAGGATCTTTTGCTCAATGAATCTCCTAATTTTATTCATTTTGCAGGACATGGTTATGAGGAAGGTATTGTTTTGTATAATAATAGAACGGATGAGGAACAGATTGTCAATTCCCAAGCTCTAGCCGATCTTTTTGAACTATTTGCAGAAGATTTAGAATGTGTTTTCCTTAATTCCTGTTATTCAGAAGAACAAGCCAAACTGATTTTAGAATATGTGCCACATGTTATTGGTATGAATGAGGAAATTCCAGATGATACAGCGATTGTTTTTGCAACTACTTTCTATAAAGGTATCGGAGCAGGTCGTTCTATTGGTTTTTCCTTTAAATTGGCTAAAAATGCAATAGATTTAGAGGATATTGATGGAAGTGCCATACCTGTACATCTCCATAATGATAAGCTTAAATAAAGACTGTCGCTAGTAGGTCTTTTATTTGTTTAGCTTTTGCCTTATCTTTGAATAATGGCATTAAATTTTCTGGTTTTACCATCTTGTAAACAACAAGCAAATCAAATATTAAAATATAAATCAACATTATGGCAGTTGCTCCTATAAAAGTTACCTCGGAAACGGCCGATATATTGGCCGCAATTCCTCAATCCATCCAGACGCAACGAGACTTTTTTAAGTCGAAAATGACCTTAGATGTGGAGTTTAGAATCGAACAATTACGTAAGCTTCGCAATGCGATTGTCAAGCATGAAAAAGCAATTTTTGATGCTTTGAAAGAGGATTTGAACAAGTGTGAATTTGAGGCTTATGGTACAGAGTTGGGCATGGTGCTTGGTGAGATTGACAAATGCATTAAAAATGTGAAGAAATGGGCGAAACCTAAGAAGGTCAAAACGACCATGTTCCATTTTAAGGCATCGAGTTATATCTATAAAGATCCTTATGGAGTCGTATTATTGATTAGCCCTTGGAATTATCCTTTCCAACTATTGATGTTGCCTTTGGCTGGGGCGATTGCTGCTGGTAACTGTGTGACCTTAAAGCCTTCTGAATTGTCTCCACATACTTCGGAGATTATGACCAAAATCATTCAAGAAACCTTTTCTCCTGAATACATTTCCATTCATAATGGCGGTGTGGCTACTTCACAAGCCTTATTGAAGGAGAAATTTGATTATGTTTTCTTTACAGGAAGTACACATGTTGGCAAAATTGTTTATCAAGCGGCAGCGAAGCATTTGACTCCTGTTACCTTAGAATTAGGAGGTAAGAGCCCATGCATTATCGATAAAGACATTAATCTCGACATCACCGCCAAGCGATTGATGTGGGGGAAATTGGTGAATTGTGGACAGACTTGTATTGCCCCTGATTATTTGCTGGTACATAGTTCGGTTAAGGCGGATTTGGTGAAGCGGATTAAGGAGGTGATTAAGGAGTTTTATGGCGAGAATCCACAAAAGAGCAAGGATTATGGACGGATCATCAATGAGCGACACTTTAAGCGTTTGGTAAACTTGATGAGTGCTGGAAAGATTCTGGAAGGTGGGGTGACAGATGCCCAAGATCGCTACATCAGCCCTACTTTGATTGAAGGGGTGACGGATGAGGATTTGGTGATGCAAGAAGAAATTTTCGGTCCTATTTTACCCATTGTAGAATACAATGACATCAATGAGGCGATTAAATATGTCAACGATCATCCTAAGCCACTAGCGCTATACATCTTTACCAAAAATGATGCAACAGCACAAAAAGTCCTAAATGAAACGACTTCTGGTGGAGGCTGTGTCAATGATACGCTAATGCACATCGGTAATGACCATCTGCCTTTTGGTGGAGTAGGGGATAGCGGTATTGGTGCCTATCATGGTGAGCATTCTTTTGATACTTTTACCCACAATAAAGGGGTGATGGATAAGTCTTTGTCATTAGATCCACCTGTGCGTTATGCGCCGTATAAATTGAATTTGAAGATGTTGAAGTCTTTGATGAAGTTTAATTAAGATTTTTTAGCAATATATTTTATATCGTTTTTAGTAGAGCCACATCATAAGCGATGTGGCTCTACTGCGTTAAGAACCTACGAAAACAATGCTTTTATTGGCTGAAAGGAATCTTTTAATTTAGTCAAATGGTCTTCTAGCAAATTTATGGTAGAGGAACTAATAGTAGTCTCACTATCCTGTTTAATCAACCTAATTTCTAATGCTACATTACCCTCTTGTAGATGCCCATAATTGCTCTGACAATACCACTAGCAGGATTGAGCATATAGATAACACTAGATAATTATTTTCTTGAGATTTGGAAATATTGGGAAGTAGATAATGATTTATGTATGTGTCATCTGGTTTTTATTAGTAATTGTATTTGTGTTTTCCAATTGTTGTGTGCTTTTGCATGTTTTTTGTTTTGGATTGAAAATAAATTTGTATTGCAAAGTAAATGAGTCTAGTCAATAAAAATGCCGATAGCTGCATAGGAGCAACCTGTCAAGTTATTTTAGCGCAAAAGTATCCTCAAGAACTTAGGACTCGAACCACTAGACAGTTTAATTTTAGCAAAAGATAATAAGCTATCTCTTATGTAAACTATAGGAGCCACAATATTAAGCGAAGCAAACTATAAATATCCCCAATTTCGATACACTCTTTATATTATTTATCCTTAAAAAATACCCAATAGAGCAAAAAAAATTTGGAATAGTTAGGAATCCTAATTACCTTTGT
>JAHDFT010000211.1 GCA_020628015.1 Bacteroidota bacterium | reverse complement strand
TTAATACTAACGACAACGTACCTCGCTTCCCATTTGCTTTAGCTGAAAAACAGCAGCATCTTTGGCTGACTTAGAATCAACCTTTTTATCTGCATTAATGCCTTTACAAACCGATTTTTGGAAATATTGCTTGGCTAATGTTGGATTCTTCGCTCCGCCCCAACCATTCAAATGATAAAAACCCATTTTATATAAACCTCTAGCATCATTCCGCAATTCCCCCAACTCTCTAAAACAGTTTAAAGCTTCCTTATAATAAGCTCCTCCCTTTCTTTTTCCTTCGATTTCTAATTGTGTACCTAACTTCATCAAATCTCCATAGCTCATATAAGGCATCAAACGGTTATTTTGTATCTTTTTAATCGCTTTTTCTGCCTTCCCTTTATTCATTAACTTGTGTACATCTTCTACCTGATTGCGTTGACGACGCTCTAAGTCAGTTGTAGAAAGTCGAGTACGATTATCATCAAGCCAAGGTGATTTAGGGATATTGGTGACATTCGTAGCACTAGTATTACTAGAACTAGGCTTAGGATTATTGTTTCGCACATTTGTCGGATTCGTTTCTCGTCGTGTCCAAGTAGGTCCACTTGTATTTCTACTTTTTTGACCTCCTGTATTTGTCCCATAAGTTGTTGTGCTAGTAGTAGTTCCAGTACTGCTAGGTCTTGGGGTAATTAATTGGCTTAAGCCATCTCTTGCCTTCTGTATACCTGCGGAAACTTCTGGACTATTTTTAATTTTCTGTGCCTCTTTAAAAGCAGCTTCTGCCCCATTAAAATCCTTGATGCTTAATTTATAATTACCTGTAGAAACCAACTCATTATACATTCGATCCTCTGTAATAGGAATAGGAGGCTTGGTTTTAATACCTGTCTCTGAACTAGTATTTGTAGTCGGATTCGTATTAGACATATTTACTGGTTTTCCTTCTGCCAGTAATGCTGCATTTTTCTTTTCCTGCTCTTTAATGAATAAACTTGGATCTGTAGGCCGTACCAAATCCAATTGTGGAGCCAATGTTTCTGGAGCTTCAATAGGAACAGCTTCTTTCTCTGCTAATGCTGCATTTTTAATGGCCAATTCAGCAGAAGTAATCCCTTTTTCGGCATACTGTCGATCCAAATTGGTTAATATCGCATAGGCTCTCGCTTTTTGGAAAAACTTTTTGGCTCCTCTAAAATCTTTCTCCTCCAAAGCCTTATTTCCTTGATTGAAATAGGTTTGATGCTTTTTGGAAAAGAATTCTGTTTCTACTTTTATCCCAACCCCTCTAGCCGTCTCATTCATTTGCCCTTCTGTTTGTTTATCTATAGCTAACCGCTTATTGAGCTGATTAACATTGGCATATATATTAGCTGAAGGGCCATTTAGATATAACGCATTAAGGTAACAAAGTCTTGCCTCTTCTCTCAAATGCTTGGATTTTGCCAATTCATCCCCTTCTTTAACCAAACGTTCTACCTCTTCGCCTAGTAACTCATTGACCTGTTCAATCTTCCCTTCAATAATCGGTGTTTCGTACAATTTATTCGCATCGTGGTATTTATCTAATCCCTTTTTGATCTTACCAGAATTGACCAATGCATCTCCTTCATCCAACATAATCATTGCCTTAGATTGATTGATGGCATTATCAATAATTCTGAGGCTATCAATAGGTACATTTGGTGCCTTTTTTGCCAATTCAAAATGAGAAATGGCATTTTCATACTCTCGATCTTCTAAAAAAGATTGTGCTTTTAAATAATTGATATTGAACATGGTGACATCTTCTCCATCATTCAAGAAATTCCATATAAAAGCCAATATTCCACCAACAAATAAACAGACAAAACCAGCAATAACCAGTTTAGAAAGCCCTTTCCCTTCTTTGGATTGATTTTTAGCCTTCTTTTTAGTTTGACTAGGCGGTAATACCTCCTCTATCATTGGGTCTTCTGGTCTTTCATAAGTAGAATCCACTAAATAAGCATCGGCATCCCCTAAATCTTCGGAGGAATAATTGAGGGAATTACTAGATTGATAGTCCCAATCTTTTTGCTGCTTTTCTTCATATCCTTGATATTGATATTCCTCTGCTTTTTGATAAGTGTCTTTTGCAGAAACAATAGCATCATTATTAATCAAGCCAGTATGTCGATCTGTTGAGGGGGGAACCACTTCTTGTTCTATGTCTATATTATCCTCCTCAAAGAAATCCGTTGAACCTGTTTCTGGAAAACCCATATCATCTATATTGATATTCTGGGTGGGTTGTTGATCTTCCAAGAAATCCCTTGCGCCTGTTTCTGGGAAATTCATCTCATCTATAGGAATGGCTTGGGTTGCAGCCAAGCTTTCATCAACTTCCTGTTGTATTTCCTCTTTTGCATTAGATGCCCTTCGTTCTTCCTCACTAATTAACTCATTAGCAGCCAGTATATCTTCCAATTCTGCTCTTCCTAATGCTGTTGTATCTCGCTCATTACTATTACTCACATGCCCACTACTGATCCCTGAATCTGTAAAAAAGCTACTCGCACTATTACTATCTGGATTACCAAGATACACCTTATACAATTCCATTAACTCCTCCACTTTCTGCACTCGTATATTACTATCCTTAACCAGACATTTTTTAATAATAGAACAATGTGGCTCTGGAATACTTTCTATATCTTCAGGCAATTGTCCATTTCTAATGTTGAGCATCACCTGAATATCAGAAGTTCCCTGATCTCTAGCACCAAAAGGCAAACGTCCTTTATGCAATTGATAAAGCAATACGCCAAATGACCATAGATCTGCATTGGTTTTTACCTTTGCCAATTGCTTATCTAATAACTCAGGAGCCATATATTCATAGGTTCCAATGATTCGTGATAATTGGTTGGATTGTGTGGTTAACTGGCGAGAAAGCCCAAAGTCGGTTAATTTAGGTATAAAAGTACCGTCTTCCTTATTGTGAATAAGAATATTAGAAGGCTTGATGTCTAAATGGACGATATGATTATCGTGCAAATATTTCAAACCTTTCATAATTTCAAAGGCAAGATGATTAATATCCGTTTGTGACAATCCTTTTCGGATCAGTCCATTTAAATCCCCTCCATTGATCAGCTCCATGATGCCTACCTGCACCTTCTCCATACTACCCAATGCGCCTTGATATTCAAAGATTACTGCATCGTAGTAAGCAACTAGATTCGGATGGGTTAATTTAATAGCTTTCTTGATCTCCTCAATCAAACTATACTTGGGTGGTAAAGCAGAGGAATTGGCAAACTTTAAAGCAACTTCTCGCTGCAACCATTTGTCCCATGCTTTAATAACAACACCAAATCCACCTTTTCCAAGGCGATCTTTTTTTGGGTCGAACTGGTACCTATCTCTAAATGACATTTTATATGTGATTGAATTGAGGTATGAAATTTTAAGATAATAGTTCTGGGAAAATAAATTGTATTTGTTTTTTGTCCTTATGATTATTAGGAACGAGTGAAAAATAAGTGTACAAATTTTGGTTAGGGAAATTTGACCCTAGACGAGGCAAAAAACGTAGGCAATGCAGGGCATTGGCGAGGCTTTTTAACGAAGTATAGTGGCAAATTTATCAATCAAAATGGTACAATTATTTTTTGACTGTTCCTTAGGAACAAGTGAAAAACAAGTTTACAGTTCCTTACTCACAATAGCCATAAAATAAAACAAATAATGCAGAAAACATAATTTTAATTTAAAATCAAAACACATCTATATAGCACATTATCTATAGATTTTATTTCTAGGGTTATAACAAAAGTGATTACTATTGTATACTGAATTAGGAACGAGTGAAAAATAAGTACTACATTTTGGTTAGGGAAATTTGTTGCTAGACAAGGCTTTTTAACGAAGTATGGCAGCAAATTTATCAATTGAAATTTACTAGTTCTAAGATATTTGGGTGGAACATTTATCTTTGGGATGATATATCTTGTATTCTAGCCCTGAAAGGGCATAAGCAATAGCGTAGGGCATCGCCCTACGAATAAACAGAACTATACACTCAGCCCTGAAAGGGCGAAAGCCAAACCAAATAATTAGTCGATGTGTCCAGTATTGGATTGGTGGTCAAGCCTGTCCACACGGCTTTTGCCCTTTCAGGGCTTATATAAGCTAGTTAATTTTTCATAGGGCGATGCCCTATGCTAATGCTTATGCCCCTTCAGGGCGAAAGAAGATATACCCCCAATTATTTTAGAACTAGGAAATTTATTTTTTACTATTCCTTAAGTAAGCGGTATTGAATGGAATAAAATATGCTAGGTTTGCGCTCTTCCTAATAGTAAGAGAACGACTTTTCATACACTAAGTAACAGCTAAAAAATAAACCAACATCTTGTTGTTTAACTTGCCGCTATACTTCGTTAAAAAGCCTCACCGATGCTCGCATCGCCTACGTTTTTTGCCTTGCCTAACTACAAATTAACCTAATAAAGATGCCCAATTTATTTTTTGCTTGTTACTAAGTAAAAACTTTAGTGGTGTTTAATCTAGTGAGTAAGTGGTAAAACAATGACAACAAAAATCTATTCATTGAAAAAGTTTTATTGTTATCATACTGAACGAATACAAAAAATAGAGCTAACTGATAATTGTGTACTTGCTCTAATAAATATATACTATACGAATAATGTACCAAAAAGTGCAGCAATTAAAAACATTACTGCAAATATTGATTTGTCTATTTTCCAATTTGGTTAAATGTACAAATAAACAACTGAAACAATGATTTTTAAAAATAATGTTCTTTATAATATTATAAAATCAATTACTATACCGTTTTTATTGAAAAAACAGTTAATTTTTCCTTTATTTATGCAAGTAATTTCTATTTTCTCCTTTACTGAAATGCTTGTAATTCCTTTAATAACTGGCTGACAGGTAGCCCCACAACATTAAAATAACATCCTTCAATTTTTTCAATTCCCACCATTCCAATCCATTCTTGTATGGCGTAAGCACCTGCTTTATCAAATGGACGGTAGTGTTTAATATAATAATGTATTTGTTCATCTGTTAGTGGCAGGAAATAAACAGCAGTACGTACTGAAAAATGATGCATCCTTGTCCCTTTTAATATACAACACCCTGTAATGACCTCATGTTTGTTGTCTGCCAATTGTCGAATCATCCGAAAAGCATCTGCTTCGTCGGTGGGTTTGCCAAATATTTGATTGTTCCATACTACAGTTGTATCTGCTGTAATCAAAATACTGTCTCTATTGACCAACTCTGGGGCAAGGGCTTTCGCTTTTTGAATCGCAATATAAGCAGCTACCTCCTCCCGATTCATATCATCAGGAAAAGTTTCTTCGATGGCTTTGGTTTGAATGGTAAATTCAATCCCCGCCTCCTTTAATAAATATTGGCGGCGGGGAGATTGTGAACCAAGAACGATTGGTGTTTTCATATTATACTCTTCTATGTACTTTCTCTAAGGCGATAGAGACTGCTGTTGCTCTATCTGCTCCTTTACCTCTTGCAATCGTTGCCCCTGGATCAATATTATTCACATGACAATAATAAGTGCCATTGATTTGGTAAGAAACGATTTCTACTTCACAATTATTAATCGTTTGCTTTTCGCTTTGATAGGCTCGGTCGTTGCTGGTTGTTGGTTGTTCCATTTTTTATGTTTTATGGTATGGTGATGATTATTTTTCGATTGGTGCGCCCACCAAATTCCCCCATTCTGTCCATGAACCATCGTAATTGATGACATTCTCATACCCCATCAAATACTTCAATACATACCAAGACAAACTAGATCGTTCACCGATTCGGCAGTAGGTAATGACATTTTTATCTGAAGTTACGCCTTTATCCTCATAAATAGCCTTCAATTCCTCAACCGTCTTAAAGGTTCCATCCTCATTGGCTGCCGTTCCCCAACCGATATTTTGAGCACCTGGAATATGTCCACCTCTTTGGCAAGTTTCTGGTAAGCCTGCTGGAGCCAGGATTTCTCCTGAAAACTCTTTAGGAGAGCGTACATCTACTAGCGAAACGCCATCTTTTCCTAATGACTGAAAAACATCCATTTGGAAAGCACGTAAGCTTTTATCTACCTCACCTGCACTATAACTAACCACCGCAGGAGCAGCAGCATCCGTTTCTAATGCTTTTCCTTCTAATAACCACTTCTTTCGGCCACCATTCATCAATCGAACATCTTTATGTCCATACATTTTTAATTGCCAGAATGCCCATGCTGCGAACCAGTTATTATTATCACCATATAATACAACGGTCGTATCATTACCAATACCACTCGCTCCCATTAACTTTTCAAAGTCATCTTTACCGATAATATCTCTTCGTACATTATCTGATAATTGGGTATGCCAATTCCAACCAATGGAGCCAGGAACATGCCCTTCTTCATAAGCAGCCGTATCTACATCGACTTCAACAACTACTACATTGTCATTTTCTAGATTTTCTACTACCCAATCTGTAGAGACTAGGGTTTCAGGATGTGCGTAATTACTCATGTTTGATTTAAGGTTTGTTTAATAAGGTTTTTTTACATTTTATTTGTCAGTAACCCTCATTCTTGCCTTAATATCCGACAATTCCCCTTTTGGAATCGCATTAATTAGTTTTTGTGTATAGGCTTTTTGAGGATTATTATAAATATCATCAGCTAATCCCATTTCTTCGATTTGTCCTTTATTCATTACGATCATTCGATCACTCATAAATTTCACAACCGACAAATCATGGGATATAAAGATATAAGTAAATTTGAATTTTTCTCGTAATTCAATTAATAAATTCAATACTTGTGCCTGTACAGAAACATCAAGAGCCGATACAGACTCATCACAAATAATAAACTTAGGATTAAGAGCTAAAGCACGAGCAATACAAATCCGCTGCCTTTGTCCACCAGAGAATTCGTGTGGATAACGGTCAAAATGCTCGGCATACATATTACAAGTCTCTAGTAACTCGATTACCCTTTCTTTTCTTTGTTTATCATTATCATAAATGCCATGTACTTGCATAGGTTCCATAATGGCACTACCAATGGTGATTCTTGGATTAAGCGAAGAATAAGGATCTTGAAAAATGATTTGCATCTCCTCTCGCAATTCCTTCATCGCTTGATTTCCTAAATTCAAAATGGATTTGCCTTTATACAAGACTTCCCCACTTCTCACAGGAGCCAAACGCAAAATACTACGCCCAAGTGTCGTTTTACCGCAACCCGATTCCCCCACCAAACCAAGCGTCTCTCCTGGATATACATCAAAACTCACATCGTCTACTGCTTTTACCCAAGTCAATACCTTACCAAAGAAATTTTTCTTAGAAGGAAACCAAGTTCGCAAATTACGCACCTGCAATAATGGTTCCTGTGCTTCGAGTGCCTTGAATCGTGCTTTGGTCTGGTCTGAAGAAATTTCTACAGATCGAATCATTTCCTCAATAGAGGCAACTTTCTCAATCATTTTCCCATGCTCATCAAAACCCATAAAATCATCTACTGTAGGTAATTTGCTTAGTCGTTTGCCTAATGGAGGCCGACAAGCCAATAAACCTTTAGTATAAGGATGTTGTGGATTGTCAAAGATTTCCAAGACGGTTCCTTGCTCAACAATATGTCCTTTGTACATTACAATGACTCGATCCGCAATTTCTGCAATTACACCCAAATCATGCGTAATGAAAATGACAGAAGAATCAATTTCTGCCTTTAAATCATCCATCAATTGTAGAATGGCCTTTTGTACTGTAACATCTAAAGCCGTTGTAGGTTCATCCGCTATCAACACATCTGGATCACAAGACATGGCCATGGCAATCATCACCCTTTGCTTTTGTCCACCTGATAATTGGTGAGGGTAAGCGTTAAACACCCGTTCTGGATCAGGCAGTTGTACCTTATCAAATAGCTCTAAGGTCAGTTTTTTTGCATTGGTTTGATCCAACTCTTGATGCAGTAAAATGGCTTCCATGACTTGATCACCGCAGGTAAAAACAGGATTGAGCGAGGTCATTGGTTCCTGAAAAATCATAGATACCTCATTGCCTCGATAATGTCTCAATTCATCATCTGATAATTGTACTAAGTCTGTTACCTTTCCATCTTTTTGATGATACAATATTTGTCCACCTGCAATGAATCCAGGAGGTTGTGGAATCAAACCCATTATAGATAAAGAAGTAACGGATTTTCCTGAACCTGATTCTCCTACAATTCCTACTGTTTCCCCCCTATAGATGGTAAAGCTAACTTTGTCCACCGCTTTCACGATTCCATCTTCCGTTTTAAAGTGCGTCTGCAAGTCAATAACTTCCAATAATTTCTGCATCGATTCTTGTTTATATTTATAGTCTATAAAATACTTTAGTAACGAGTGAAAAATAAGTTCCCAATTTTGATTAGGGAAATTTAGTCCTAGACGAGGCAAAAAACGTAGGCAATGCCGTGCCTTGGCGAGGCTTTTTAACGAAGTATAGGGCTAAATTTATCAATCAAAATGCGGAAGATATTTTTTTACTGTTACTTAGGGGCGTAATTGGGATTTGTGCCCTTTTGAATGTCTTCTAGTAAGTTCTTGACAATATTAAATGAATTAAAACTTGACAGGTCGCTCCGATGGAGCTTTTAGCTATTGTTTTTGTTTTTTCTACAAACAGCCTAGCTCGTACGGAGCTAATATTGACAGCTCCGTAGGAGCCAAACTGTTTGTAGAAAATAAATGAGGTAAACTTTTTAGCTCCATCGGAGCGACCTGTCAAGTTTAAATGACAACTTCAATAAAAGGTCGATACTTTTTCGTTTTTCAATGTAGGGGAACAAATTCCAATTACGCCCATACTTTAGTATAAGCAGCTTACCTATCTTCTTATCCTACTCGTCAAAACACATAAGCTCCCGTCATCATGCATCGCCTTCCCGTCAAGGACACATAAGCTCCCGTCATCATGCATCGCCTTCCCGTCAAGAACATATAAGTTCCCGTCATTATGCATGAGCTTATGATCAACTGAAAGAACACTCCCGTCAAAAGCAGATAAGCTCCCGTCATCATGCATCGGCTTCCCGTCAAGAACACATAAGTTCCCGTCATCATGCATCGCCTTCCCAAGCACCGTAAGGGCGGATTACATAGCCGCCCAACCCTTCCCGTCATCATACATCGGCTTCCCGACTACTGTAAGGGCGGATTACATATCCGC
>JAHDFT010000210.1 GCA_020628015.1 Bacteroidota bacterium | reverse complement strand
GTATTATCATAGTCTACTGTAACCGTTTGGTCTGTTGTATTGGTTAAAGTCGTACCACCAGCACCACTCATTGTCCAGTTATACGTTACGTTTGTTGCTGTGGCAGGGTCAAGTGTAACCGAATAAGTTACTTGATCACCACAAGCAGCCGTAGCTTGAGCTGTAGGTGCAGTAGCAGTTGGACAAGTCGTTGAACAGTTATAGTTAGCCGTAGCGGTGAAATCACAAAGACCTGATATAGGTTCTTCTGTACCATCATTAAAAGTAATAGATGCGCTATTAATGGTACCACCTGTAGGTTGATTTAACCAACAACCATAGTCTGCTATATATAAGACCCAAGTATTGCCATTCACTAAACAATTATCGAAAGTACCATCACCATTTGCTGCATTACCATCACCATCAAATGTACCATCAAACTCTCCATTAGGCGTACCTGGCGTAAAACAAACATTAATTGGTCCAGAGTTCGTTCCTCCTGTAAAGGCATCACCTAGCCAAAGATCCTCCCATTCATATTGTCCACAATCTGGGCTATCAATAGTAATATTCACAGCTGAAGGATCATTAACTGTAATGTCTAAACAAACTTCCATAATACTCCCTAATCCAGTCGCATTAACATCCGTTGCATTTTGGGCTGTAGGAATCGTAATTGGAATTTCCCAAACTGCTGGTACGTCATTATTTGTTCCACCAGGATTTGCACAAGCTTGTGAATCTGTTGTTCCATCCAACGTTACATCTGTTAGTGTACCTGTCAATTCAATAATTCCACCTGGAATTTCACAACAAGCAGTAGGATAAGTTAAAGTTACATCATAATTGACACTTCCCGAACCACTTGCAACAGGGAAAGCAGGTCCACCATTCTGAGCAACTGTTACATATGCTTCACAACCAGAGGTTACTACCCAAGTAGGGCCATTACAATCTCCATCAGTAAATGTTACCAAATCAGGAGTAGTAAATTGACTAGGATCAGGATAAACAGTTAATACATGTGTACCTGCATCTAATTCAACAGCAGGATCACTTGGACAAGTGACATTCAAGTATAAAGTTTCCGTAGTAGGCGCACATGTACTTGGAGCAGTTAAAGTATGCGTTGGGCCAGAAAGTAAAGTACCACCAGCACTCAAATAATTACCTGTACTCCAAACAATTGTTCCAGCCTCATCAGTAGTAATAGCAGAAAGATCTGTAGGTAAAGTATAATCACCAGCGATTACACAAGCTTCATCTGTACCAGAGTAGCTTGTCAATACAGTCGTTGGACAAGCACAAACCCCTCCACAAGCACTACTAAGCGTCGTACCTGTTGCTTCAGGAAAATCAGAATTTCCAAATAATTGATTTGCCCAATAATTCATTACCTGTGCTTGATCTTCTGTAAACATATCCATACAAGCATCATTGGAGTAATCCATAAAGTTAGCAGTCGGCGCAGAGGTACCTCCACCACATCCACTAGCCACACATCCTGTAGGACATCCTGAAGTAGGATTTGCATGAGCTGGTGTATCTAATATCTGGAAAGGACCAGGAGGATTTTCTTCTTGCGTACCACAACCACCTTGGAAAGTATGATATAAACCTAAATAGTGTCCGATCTCATGTACTAAAGTAGCACCTAAGTTAAAGGTTCCATCTGTATCAAGCCCACAAGCACTAGAAGATCCTCCAAAACCACCAAATGCCTGAGAACAAACTGTTACACCATCTCCATCAGCAGCTCCAGGAATACCATCAGCTACTCCCAAACATTGGTCATTTGTAATAAAAATATTTAAAATGCCTGCCCAAGCAGCACCAGCACCACTTCCACCACCATTAAGACCTCCATTAAATTGATTAATGGTAATTGGATAGTCACAAGTCCCTAAGCCTGTAGCAGCAGGTGGTTCAACCATATAAAATTCTATACAAGTACCCGTAGAAATCACCGAATTACCATTACCATCTACATAAGCAGATGGGCATGAGTTAGCATTTGTGCTACCTGTATTATCTCCAAAACCAATATTAAGTGCATCCAATTGGTCTTGAACTTCTGTTACTATACAAGCAAAATCATTACAGTCAAACGTTTCATCAAAGTGAAAAGCTACTGGAATTCTAATAGTATTATTCGCATCACAAGGAATAGACCGCTGTTCCTGTTCATAAGTAGTATACTTATTCATACTATGCGCCTCATTGTAAAACTGAGCATAACCAGGATCATTTTGTAATCTTTGGTCTAAAGCAGACATCGTTTGACAACGCTCAACTTGTCCCCAAACAAGCGTTGGTAAAGATAGCATCAGTAAGAGGCCTACCAACACTACTGAATGTAGAATTGTAATTCTTTTCATATTTGTTTTTGAGTATTTAATGAAAACTTATTATGTTTTTTAACTAAATTACAGCTAGGTTACAAATGAAGTTTGCTATTATGGGAGTTTGAATAGGTTAATAGTTTAGAAATTCTGTGAGCTTGGATAGATATTTTTGGGAGTTTAGATAGATATTTTGGGAGTTTGAATAGACTAATAGTTTAAATATTCTGAAATTACGCTTATTAAAATATTTGTTGACAAGACCCATTTATTAGGACATATCTTTAATAAAAAAACCAATATGTATTAAATTCGTTTACAAAAATAAGTAATCAATTAGATTAAAAAATAATCATCCCTTATTTTTTTAGGAACAAAAAATGACACTTTTCAATAAAAAAAAGTAACTAAAAAATCATAAAAAACTGAATTACAGCTATTTATATCAATAAAAAAGCTAAAAAAAACAAGGAAATATTCAATAAAATCAGCTTAATTTTTTTGTTTTTATTTTTGCAAATAAGAAATAAAAGAAATATTTTGGGTTAGGCAACAAGAAAAACCCTAGAGTTACAACACCTAATCTAAAAAACAAATACAACAATAAATATATCAAATCAAATCAAAACACATACTAAATCCCCAAATATTAAATTTTCTGGCAATATAGCTAATATTAGTGATTTGCAATTTTTATTCTTTGGTAAAGCTTGATTAAAAAGGACTAAACTTTCTTGTTGATGAGCATTCACCCATAATCCTATTGCTCTCAGACACTGCCCTTCGGTATGAGTAGCAAAATTATACCGAAAATAAAAGGCATCAATCAGTTGAATCATCTCTGCTTTCTGATCATTGGTACACATTAACCGTAGTAAATAGGTCCAACAATCCCAATGATATGGATGGCGTTCGAGAAATTCTTGATATAAAATCGCTGCTTTATCTATATACCCTAGTTTTTGCCATATATCACCCAAGGCAATAAGATAGGTAAAATCATCAGAAGATAAATATAAAGCTCTCTGATAGTAACTGGCTGCTTTATTGACATATTGACTCCATTCATAACATTTCCCAAGATGATAAAAAGCTTTATGATGGGTATCATCAATATGAATAGCAGCAGTAAAATGATTGATGGCTTGACTTAATTGTTCCAATTGGAAATAACAGAGTCCCATATCTGTATAGATTTCTTCATCTGGCTCATCTATCAATAATGCTTCTTGATAATAACTCAAAGCAGTTGAATAATCCTCTAATTGATAATAGGCACGAGCTGTACTAGCGTAAGCTGCTTGAAATTGATCTTCAATAACCATAACAAAATCATAAGCCTCTATTGCTTGTTGATACAAACCTAAGCCCATAAAAGCCTGCCCCAAATTATACCACGCTAGGTAAGCATAAGGATCTTGCTCAATGATTTGTTGGTGTAAAATAATGCTTTCTGAATATTTTTGATTGGCTTCAACAAAGTAAGCCATATGATTGAGGGCATCCTCATGATTCGGAATCAAAACCAATGCTTGATGTATGGAACGAAAAGCGGCTTCTTTTTTTCCCCAATGTTCATAAACATTAGCTAAGGTGAGATAAATATCTACTTTTTCTTCTATATCTGCAATTTGTAAGGCTTGATACAATTCGTTTCTAGCCTGTTTGTATTGTCTACAACTCAATAGAATTTCAACTTCTAATAAAAACACCTCTAAATCACTAGGATGAAATATGCGTACTTGATTCAGCAGATCCAAAGCATCCTGTGCTTCAGAATGCTCAAAAAGAAACTGTGCCTTCTTAATCTGAAATTCAACAGTATAAGGATGCTGTTCAATAGCATGTTCGATTAAGGCATAGGCCTTTTCATATTCCAAATTTTCATCATAATACTCAATAAGATAGCCATAAATGTCTTGCTCAAAAAAAGAAACCTCATTTTTGAGCAACATTTCTTCGTACCTTTTTACCCAGTTCAGTATTACTTCTTCTTTAATATGGTCGTCAAGACTGCCTTTTTCATAACTCATAGGCCACATGGATTAGTTAGAGCTTCGGTAGGTAATGATGAAAAAATAAAGTCTTCACTTCACAACGATAAAAAATAAATTTTCTTTTTGAACTGCCTTCCAATTTGAAGAAAATTACTTTATCTAGCCTAGTCAATAACGCATTACACGCTATTTTTTAAGCCTTATTCAAAGCAAAAAAGCAGTACATCATAATTGATAAAAGGTGAATTTATTTTATCTAATGTGCATCAGGAAAAGTAAAAAATAAGTCTAAGTGATGGATTAGAAATAAAGGATATGGCCGAATTTATTTCTGTTCCATCACTAAAATATATTTATTGACTATTCCTTAGTAGTAGTAAGTCAAAGAAATAGTGAATTACTACTTAAACGAAATTTGGGGATCATCAAATAAAATGCAAAAGCAATACACATCAACCAAAATGTTTTTCACTTCTACAAAAGGATGAATTATACCCAAAATAACCTTAGAAGCAGGTTATTTTGACATCATTACTAGAAATAGTGAAATTCAATATACAATGGTTGATCTTGTTTTGTCTTTCACTATTCCTCCAGTAAGGGAATTTGGTTTTATTTCGTAAAGATAAGCAATAACCCTATCTTCGCACTCAATAATTAAACATCAATAACGTTTTTAATGATATTCTTGACTAAAAAAGGCTAAAACTACGATGCAAAAATGGTATCTCTAAAGGAAAAACTAATTCTGTTTAATAACTTATACTATCCAAGTGTTAGCTTTTGACCAATAACTAGTTAGAGAATGTTATACTTTGTTTATTGAGTGGCAAAATTAGACCATTTAACAGCAAGCATTTATTTACATAAAAGAGCTATAAAATGACCAACCAAAATACTAAAATCTTAACTATATTAACGGCACTTACTTTGCTGCTATTGGCAAATATAGGATTTAGTAAAGAGCTTAATAATGATTATTGGCAACAGGAGGTCAATTATACCATTTCTGTTAGCTTAGATGATGAGACACATGAGTTGAAAGGGGATATCAGTATTGAATATCACAATAATGCGCCTAATGCCCTTTCTTTCATTTACTTCCACCTATGGCCCAATGCCTATAAAGATCAATCTACTGCTTTCGCCGAACAACAGTTAGGCAATAGAAGCACCAAATTCTATTATTCTATTGCAGCAGAAAGAGGCTTTATTGATCAGTTAAATTTTAGTGTTGATGGTAAAGTATTAGAATGGGAGTATGACCCCGATAATGTTGATATAGCTAAAGTTCATTTAAATGAACCACTCCAAAGTGGAGAAAAAATAATGATAGAAACGCCTTTTAAGGTGAAAATTCCTAAGAGTTTTTCCAGATTGGGACATGTGGGGCAGTCTTACCAATTAACCCAATGGTATCCAAAACCAGCCGTCTACGATCACGAAGGCTGGCACCCGATGCCTTACCTTGATCAGGGAGAATTTTATTCAGAATATGGCTCTTTTGATGTCAGCATTACCCTACCCCAAAATTATGTTGTTGGGGCAACAGGTGATTTACAAAACGAGGAAGAAATAAAATGGCTCAACGAAAAAGCAGCAGCCACCGCTAAAATGACTAGTTTCCCCTACGATAATGACTTCCCTGAATCTGCTATAGAAACAAAAACGCTACATTATATCCAGAAAAATGTCCATGATTTTGCTTGGTTTGCTGATAAACGCTTTCATGTCCTCAAAGATCAAGTTCAACTGCCCAATTCAGATCGAGTGGTAGATACTTGGGCTATGTTTACCAATGATGAAGCAGATCTATGGCTCAATGCAACAGAATACATCAATGATGGCGTTTATTTTTATTCTGATAAAGTAGGCAACTATCCTTATAATCATTGTACAGCGGTACAAAGTGCATTGAGTGCTGGTGCAGGGATGGAGTATCCTAATATCACCGTTATCGGCTTATCTGGTGATGCTCGTTCCCTAGAACGGGTCATTGTTCACGAAGTAGGGCATAACTGGTTCTATGGGCAATTAGGCTCCAATGAGCGAGATCATGCCTGGCTAGATGAAGGCATTAATTCCTACTACGAAGAGCGATACTTCCAAGAAAAATACCCCGAAGGAGATCGTTTTAATATTACTGGCATGGACTGGCTAGATAAAAAATTGAATTTGAGTTCACCAGATTTGAGCTATATCGGTTATCTAATGAACGCAAGCCAGAATAAAGACCAAGCTATAGAAACCCATTCTGCCGACTTCACCAATATCAACTATTTTATTTCTGCCTATGGAAAGCCTGCATTAGCATTGGAATACTTAGCACAATATTTAGGGGTGAAGGAGTTTGACCGAACCATGCAAAGCTATTACCAAAAATATGAGTTCAAACACCCACAACCTGATGATATTAGATTGCATTTTGAGGAAGAAACAGGTAAATATCTCGACTGGTTTTTTGATGAACTAATCGGCACCAATAAAAAAATGGATTACCGAATTAGTAAACTCCAACAAAAAGGGCAGGTCATTGGCAATAAAACCTTTGATTTGGTGACATTGAAAAATAAAGCTGGTAATGTTCGAGGCCCTTATACTTTGACTGCCTTAAAGGAAGGTCAAGCAGTCAAGACCATTTGGTATGATGGTTTTAGTGGTGAAATGGAAGTACTTTTTCCACATAGTGATTATGATCAATTGAGTATTGACATAGGAGATTATGCTATTGAAACTCGGAAAAATAATAATAATTATAAGGTTGGAAAAGGGGGAAAAGGCAATAAAACCAGCCTTCAACCCATTGCTGGGCTAGAAAATAAGGATCAACGCAAACTGTATTTCCTTCCTGCCATTGGCTATAATCACTATGATAAACTCATGCTAGGTATGGCTTTTTACAATAGCGTCATTCCTAGAAAAAATTTGGAATTCACCCTATTACCCATGTACGCCTTTGGCACCAAACGGCTGAATGGTACAGGAAATGTAGATTATAATATTTATCCTGAAAGTGGTTGGTTTCATCGGGTAAAAGTGGGCGTAAATGCCAGTTCTTTTCACGAAGGATTCTATACCACTCGTTATGATAGCATTGGCAGCCAAGTCATCAGCGAAGAGCCTTTTAGATGGACGAAGATTAGTCCCTCTTTACAGTTTAATTTCAAGAAAAAAAGTGCTAGGAGTGATGTGAGTAGAACCCTTACTTTGCGCCATGTTCACATCCTCAAACAACAATTTGCAGACAATACCGACACTACCCTATTGACCTATACCTCCCCAACAGGTATTTTGAGGGACAATTATTACCTCAATGAAATCAAATATGCCTTTAAGAGTCGTCGAGTCATTAATCCATATGGTTGGCAGGTGAGTTTAGAACAAAGTAACCGTTTTATGAGGGCTTCCTTTAAAGTAGATCATGATTTTAATTATAGAAAAAGCCGCAAGCGTTTTTATATTGGTGCATTTATGGGCGCATTTATCTACGAAAATCTCGGTCCTTTTGAAAAAGAGCGTTTCAAATTCCGTCTACCTGGAGCCAATGGTCAAACAGATGCTTTTTATGACAATATCTTCTTAGGTCGGAATGAACCAAAAGGCATTTGGTCTCAACAAGTTGTTCCAGATCAGGGAGCTTTCCGAGTACCGATTAATGGGCGAGGCGGTAATGCTATTGGAACGACAAAGAATTTTCTATTTTCGATTAATATAGATGCAGATATTCCTATTAAAAGATTGCCTTTTAGTTTCTATAGCAATATTGGCTTTTATGAACCTGATGTATTTGTGCTAGAAAATCCAGATGGCACAACAGAGGAACGTTATTTGCAAGGTATTACGGGTAAATGGATTTATGAGGGCGGAATTGCATTCAAACCTATACCTGGTAATTTGGAAATCTATTTCCCTCTATTCTTTGCAGAGGATTTACAAAATTCCTTGGACTTAAGTTCACCTAAATATATCCAGCGCATTTCCTTTTTTATTAATTTTAATGGGGTCAATCCATTAAATATTATTAGGAATGCTAGTTTTTAGTATACACCTATTGAGTGATAATAAAATAATCTTTACATAGGCAACCCTTTGACAAACCACAACGTATGGAACATTAGAAGTCTATTTTATGGAATTAGCCTATAAATATGGTCAGGCCCAGAATGATTTAATTTCTGGTTGCATAGATGGTAATAGATCCTGCCAAAAGCGGCTCTATGAACTATACTATGGCCGAATGATGGCGGTAAGTATGCGGTATGCCAAAAACTATGAGGAAGCAAGAGATATACTCAATGAAGGCTTCATGAAGGTTTTTACCAATATCCATAAATACAAACCTAGTCATTCGCTAGAAAGCTGGATCAAAAGAATTGTTATCAATACCGCAATTGACCACTATCGAAAAAACAAAAAACACCAAAATCAAGTGGATTTGGATTATGCCTCTGGTGAGGCTGACCATTCCAATGTAAGTGTTATTTCCAAGCTGTCCGCACAAGAAATCCTAAAATTGGTGCAGAAACTATCTCCCGCCTATCGAACTGTTTTTAGTTTATATGTCATGGAAGGCTACAATCACCGAGAAATTGCCGAAAAACTTGGCATTAGTGAGGGTACTTCAAAGTCTAATTTGGCAAAGGCTAGGGGAAAACTACGCATTATGATAGAGGAAGAATTGGGCGTAAAACGGTAAGGAAATTTCATCATTATACGACAAGCATATAAAGTCCTAATTAGTGTTTATTAATACTAATTAACCATACTCAAAAATCGTTTTTTAATATACTATTAATACTACCTAAAATTTATTTATTGCGTTTCCTACATACACCTTAACTCTTTGAACGATCTATTTTTTTTAGGAACAGTAAAAAAATAAATTTACAGTTTTGATTAGGTAAATCTAGTTCTAAGATAATTGGGGGTATATCTTCTTTCGCCCTGAAAGGGCATAA